>JAZRYN010000121.1:0-12218 GCA_045600745.1 Lachnospiraceae bacterium | reverse complement strand
AAAAAATCAGTAAAGGCTTCTGTTTCTGTGCCCGTTTTTATCGGTCCGGGGCACTGTTTTTGGTCTGATCGCCGCAGCAAAGCAACATAATGAGAATTATGTAATAGGTAATGTCAGAAGGAAGGTCGATGTCAGCGTTATAAAGATTATCAAAGGCGAAAAGGCAAGCAAGCCTACTGATCCCACTGTAAGCGGATACAACTTTGGCGGTTGGTTAGCCGATGCAGCCTGCTCCACAAAGTTTGACTTCAACTCTGCAATTACCGTTAATACCACGGCTTATGCAAAAAGGACGAAGACCTCTGTGACACCGACTGATCCACCTACCCCGCAGACCGGAGATAACAGAAATATGTTCCTACAGATCACCCTCTTGTTTGTCAGCGGCGGCGCTCTTGTAGGAACCGCAGTTTCGGCTAGAAGAAAAAATACAGAGCCGAATAAAGACAACACCTGAATGCGTTGAGGGCGGTAGCGATGCTCCCCGGAGCGGTATGAGCATCGGCGCGACGACGGAAACCAAGCCTTCGAGCGAAAGCTCTAATAGAATCAACGTTCAAGGGAAAATGCATTCACAGGGGGTGCGTGTGTACCCACCCATGCAATAAACATTACACCGCATGTTGGAAAGGAGACAATATTTATGAAAAGAAATCACCAGGTGATCTCCATCCTGTTGGTCGTTATTCTGCTGGCGATCAGCACGACTGCGCTGGCTGAGGAAACTATCACAGGAAAAAACTGGATGTCACAGCTGCCGAACGATGCGCCGCTGGGACAGGTCAATCTGCCGGGCACCGGCGTCAGTCTGTCTGAATTTTCACAGGATAAAAGCGTTGATGAGCAGTTGGAGATGGGCGTGCGTCTTTTCGAGATCGACGTACACAACAGCTCGGATTCATGGGAGAACTGGAAACTGCGCTTTACGGAGCTCATAGATTTTGATGAGACGGTCGGAGAACTGTTCACTACGATCAATACGTTCCTGGATGACAATCCTTCGGAAACAGTCGTTGTTCTCCTCACACCGATCTCGCGAAATTCCTCTGCGGTGAATAGTAGGATGCTGAACAGCCTCAAGGGTATCGCAGCAGAAGACGAGCGGGATTGGTGGCGGTTCACCTATTTTGAAAAGGGAGATACGATCCCCACGGTCGGCACCATGCGCTCCAGATGCGTTCTTCTGAATGTAAAGGATGATTCTGCAACGCCCTTCCGCGTCAGCGGCGATTTCAGCATCTTTCCTTACCAGGCGTACAATATCGAATGGTTCGTTCATATGGCGCTGGAATTGCAGTACAACCATATTTTCCAGGATTATTCCCGCACGACGGACATTTTCAAAAACGAACTGGACACCTCGCATCGCATCAGCGATACAGACTATCCCTTTGAATATCCGGGAGAGCCGAATATCAAGCTCATTTCCTTAAACTGCGGGACGTCGGGCGATCTCCAGAAGAGCATCGAGGAGGAGGCAACCGCTACGACCCTGCCAGTATTGAAGAGCATTCCTTTCACCAAGGGCCAGCGCCTGGGTTGGGTCATGGTTTCGTTCATGGATCAGCAGATATGTGAAAAGATATGGAAGGCGAATCTCTTCAGCGGCGATCCGTCTCCCGAACCTATCGTATGGCCGGAAAGCGTTCCGCAGCCGACAGGCGATTGGGACACCAAAAACTGGATGGCCTGTTTGCCTGACGATGCACAGCTGAGCCAGATCAACATTCCCGGCACGCACGATACCGGCTGCCTTTATGTGGATTGGGGCTGTGATGCCTCGGCAAGAACGCAGGATATGAATGTTGCGGAGCAGCTTGACGCGGGAATCCGCGTGCTGGATATCCGCTGTGGCGACCTCACGGACTATTTCACCGAAACATGGGAATGGTGGAAATTGGGAATGTGCCACAATATGGTCGACTGCTACACGGGTCCATGGCATACGGAATGCCTTGCCCTCGAGGATGTGATGGAGGACATTGATAACTTCCTCGACGCGCATCCGACCGAGACAGTGATCATGGAAACCGCTCAGGAGGGTTTCTTAGACTCGACTAAAGCAGAGGCAACGGAAGCACTGAAATATATGGTCGCTGCACTGCGGCATGATAGAGTAAAGCAACCGAACTATTACCCTGAAAATGATAAATGGGCTCGCTTCATGTACTATGGGTATGGAGAAACAGTTCCGCTTCTTGGAAATTGCCGTGGTAAATGTATCGTTATCTCCAGCCCCCGCGTCAATGGTGTGAAAGGACGCAGCTATACGAATTACGAAAAAGAATACGATCAGGACTATGTGCAGCGGCAGGATTGTCTTCAGTTCGTTATGCAGGATTACTTCAATCCCTATCTGCAAGATTACACCCGGCGCACCGATCGTTTCGCTGAGCAGGATCTGCGTAATGTTATTAAGCCGGGCAATCCGGACGTAATGCTCTACGGCTACAACACCAATACCATGGAATTAGCCAAGGAAATGAAACTTTCCCTTGCGCATGGCCCCGAATATCATTATCTAAAAATGAAAGATACGCTGGAAAGCTTCTGCCCCAGCGTCGGCAGGCGTGTCGGCTGGATCGGTATGGACTTCCCGACGAATACCATGATCCAGGCAATCATCAAGAGTAATCAGACGGCGAACGCATCCCTTCGTGTACGGATGCAAGCGAATATCAGTTCGCCTGACTACTTCGAGCAAGTAAGGCTCCAATACGAGGGTGGCCACTCTGTGGATCTGCACGGTGTCAAATGGACACAGGAAGCAGACGGTACCTATATCGCTGACCTCCCGATGCGATTCACCAAAGCGAATTTGGACAGCGGAAACATCAGTATATCTTTTCCGAGTTCGCAATATGCCTTATTTGAGCATACGCCTCCCACATATATGGGGCAGAACGCCGATGGTATCTACGAATATGAAGTATCCGGTAAGATCCCATTGGATACGGCCGTTCGTCTGCGTCTGAATGTGCCCACTCCTACCGATCAGTTTGACCATGTTAAGCTCCAATACGGTGACAATGTCCTGTATGAGAACGATGTCTACCAGCGTTGGTATCAGTTCAGTGATGTTCCCGATCAGTATCAGACTCCGGACGTTTTGTTGTGCTTCAACAAGGAGATGCTGGAGCAGATCGCAAGCGGCAGCGACAGCAATCTGCATTTGTCCTTCCCGGATTCTGCTTTTGCTGACGTTCCATACACCTGCGGCTATGTTGGTGAAAATTCAGATATCATCAGCGGTTTTACTTTGTCTGAGTATATACTGACTGCCGAAATTCCGGCGAGTGCGATCATCCACCTGCATGTACAGATCCCGACGATTCCGGCTGACCCCCGACTCAATAATCCTTGGGTGATTGAAGCGTTCGACGGCGTGCAGCTGATATGCGAAGATGAAATGATCGCTGATTTCATCCAAGCCGATTGGATGGAGGAGGATGAGGACTGGCGCGTCTCTCAAATCCCCATCGTTTACCGTAAAGATAAATTGCCGTCTGATCCGAGCGCCTATCAGCTGATCTTCACGGATGCGAATATGCTCCAGATCTCACCTAAGATCGACTCTTTTGAATTTATCAGAGATATTACCACAACGGGCCCTGACCCTGTTGTGGTATCCGAGTACGATTTGAAGGCTCGTGTTCCTGTGGATGCAATCATGTATGTGCGTCTGATCCTGCCGGAACCTCTAACCGAAGAATACAGGCATATAAAGCTTATCGACGGAAATTCCGGTTCCACATTGATGGATGATCCGAAAGTGAACTGGATCAAGCGGTCTGGCCAAGCGAACGAGAACACCTATGAGTGTTTGATCCCGATGTGGCTCAGCGAAGATGATATCGATTCGTACAGCGTGCGGCTGCCCGAATTGCCTCGAGGCTTGAAGCTGGATGAATCTCTGGTTTATCTCGGAGAAGACACAGAGATCGCCCCAGGGTATTCTATCGCCACATATCGGAAGGATATCACCGTGTCGGAGAACGATACCGTCAATGTGCCTGAGCCGGTGACCGGACTTATTTATGACGGCACCGAAAAGAAAGGCGTTGAAGAAGGCGAAGGTTATGTCCTGTCGAGCAATACCGCTGTCAACGCGGGAAGCTATGCCACTGTGGCGATGTTGGAAGATGGAAATAAATGGAGCGACGGTTCTCTTGAAAGCAAGCAGATCGAATGGACGGTCGCCAAAGCGTCCCCCACGGCCTCTATGTTCATATTCACCGCTCCCGAAGACCTGGTCGCAGACGGAAAGGCGAAAAACGCGTCGGTCATCTTTGATACCGACGACGGCAAACTGACCGGCATGGGCAGCGTAATGGTCAAATATCAGAAGCTCAGTGAAAATGGATGGGGCGCGAGCACCACCGAGGCCCCCACGGAGCCCGGCACATACAGAGTCCTTGCCGACATCAGTGAGGGAGACAACTATACTTCCGCTTCCGAACTCACTTCGGATAGTTGGAAGTTCACCATTATCGGGTCCATATATACCGTCACTGTCACGAATGACGGAAACGGAACCGCCGTCGCTGACCCCGAAAGCGGAGCGGCGGGAACGCTGGTCAAGCTGACCGCGACACCTTTCGATGGGTATGAATTCGATCGATGGGAAGTGATCAGTGGCGGCGTGACGGTAACGGACGATGAGTTCACCCTCGGCAGCACGGATGTGGAGATCAAGGCCTGGTTCAAGGAGAACATTCAGCCTGCGGTCGTATTGACCGGTATCAGCATCACGAAGGAACCGGATAAAACTGTCTATACCGAAGGAGAAGATTTTGACAGCGCAGGCATGATCGTTACTGCGACCTACAACGATGGCAGCTGCAGACCCGTAACCGGCTACGAGATATCCCCTTCTGACAATCTTTCTACAACGGATACCACTTTGGAGATCCGCTACACGGAAAACGGCGTAACAAAGACCGCAAATCTGGTCATTCAAGTGAATCCTCTGCCTCCTATGGCCTACACCGTAAGCTTTGTGATGAACGGGCACGGTACACAGATAACGGCTCAGACAATAAAGAAAGGCAGTATGGCAGTGAAGCCCGCCGATCCCGCCGAAAGCGGCTGGACATTCGATGGCTGGTATGCCGACGCCGCCTTCTCTACGGCCTTTGACTTTGGTACGGCGATCACCGCCGACACTACCATCTACGCCAAGTGGACGGAGGACGTCACGCCGCCGGCTCCTGCCTACACCATTATTGCCGGAGCAAACGGTGAATGGACGAAGGGCGCCCAGACAGGCCTTGCCTTTACCTCCGATGCTCCGTTCGACAAGTTCGACAGTGTGAAGGTAGACGGAAGCACGATTGCGGCTGCCGATTACACCGCGGAGGAAGGCTCCACCAAGATCACCCTTGCTCCCTCCTATCTGGAAACGCTGAGCGTTGGCAGCCACTCCCTTGCTGTGGTATCCACCGATGGCGCGGCTTCCACGAACTTTACCGTAAAGCTCGCTGTTGTTCCTCCCGTTCCCACGACCTACACCGTAGTCTTCAATATGAACGGTCACGGAGCAAAGATCGCGGCACAGGCGGTCAAGGAAGGCGAAAAGGCAACCAAGCCTGCTGATCCCACGGCAAGCGGATACACCTTTGGCGGTTGGTACGCAGATGCCACCTGCTCCACGAAGTTTGACTTCGATTCTGCGATTACCGCAAATACCACGGTTTATGCAAAATGGACGAAGACCTCTGTGACACCGACCGATCCGACCACTCCGAAGACCGGAGATGACAGCAATATGCTCCAATGGATCGCTCTCCTGTTTGTCAGCGGCGGCGCTCTTGTCGGAACCGCTATTTACGGCAAAAAAAGAAAAAGAGCTGAATGATCGGCAATCATAAACACACCGAAGGGCGGGAGGCTTTGAAAGCTTCGCCGCCCTTTTCAATTTGCTATCGGTGACGGCAGCTCATACGTACCGAAGAAAATACGGCGGCATGTAGATCAGGATTAACCTTTTATTTTAGGAAACAACGAAACAGAGCAGAAGATTTTGACAGAACGCAGCGACCATGCTATACTCATCACTTGTGGAAATATCCTAAACGGAGAGATCCTCATTTCATTGATTCCCCTCATCAGGAGGTATTTATGGCAACGAACAATAACTGCTCATCATCCGGCTGCGACAGAGAAAGCTGTGAAGGGTGCCCGTCCGCACAGGGCGGTCAGGACGCCAGGGACCTGCGTGCGCCCATGAACGCGCACAGTAAGATCAGTCACGTTATCGGTATTGTCAGCGGCAAGGGCGGCGTCGGCAAAAGCACGACGACGGCCATGCTTGCGGTCTATCTGCATCAGCAGGGGTACAGAGTCGGTATCCTGGATGCGGACATTACCGGCCCGTCCATTCCCCGCCTGTTCGGCGTAAAGGAGATCGGCGGCGTCAGGAATGAAGAAATGATCCCGGCAGAGACCGTGACCGGCATCCGCATCATGTCCATCAACCTCCTGCTGGAAGAAGAGGGACAGCCTGTGCTTTGGCGCGGCCCTATTCTCGGAAATGTCCTCCAGCAGTTCTGGAGCGAGGTGGCCTGGGGCGAGCTGGACTACCTGCTTGTCGATATGCCTCCGGGAACCGGCGACGTGGCGCTTACGGTGTTTCAGTCTCTGCCGCTTGACGGCGTCTTTCTGGTCACCTCCCCGCAGAGCCTGGTCGAGATGATCGTCACCAAGGCCTGTACCATGGCCGAGATGATGAATATCCCGGTGCTTGGCGCGGTCGAGAATTTCAGCTACCTGAGCTGCCCGGACTGCGGAAAAAGGATCAGTCTGTTCGGCGAGAGCCACATCGAAGAATGGGCAGCCGCCCACGATATACCGGTGGCGGCGCATTTGCCGCTTGACCCGGCGATGACGGCATTTGCGGATACCGGCAGAATGGAATACTATGAGGTGCCGGAAGGCTTTGCGGCGGTCGCGGCGCTCCTCCCGAAGGATGAAGTATGAGGATCCTTAAGCGAGCAGCCGCCTGCCTGATCTTGTGTGTGACGGTGCTTGCGGCGGTTCCGGTGCAGGCAGCCGTCCCGGCAGAACAGACGAAAACGACGCCGATCGGCCGCAGTGACCATGCCTTTACGGAGCATTTGGCCCTGCCCTGGCCGGAGTCGCCTTCGGTGAATGCCCAAACCGCCTTTCTGGTCGAGCTGAACAGCGGCACGGTGCTTTATGCCAAGAACGCGCACCAGCAGATGTTTCCGGCAAGCATTACCAAGATCATGACGGCCTTAGTCACGCTGGAGAATGCGCCGCTGTCCGATACGCTTACGCTGTCCCGTGCGTCCGTCACGGACCTTGTCTGGGGCGGCTTCGACTCGCAGGCTCGCTTTTACGAGGGCCAGACGCTTTCCGTCGAACAGGGGCTCTACTGCCTTTGCCTTGATTCGGTCAATACGATCGGCTATGCGTTAGCCGAGAAGATCGGCGGCGGCTTGCAGGGCTTTGCGGACATGATGAATGCGAAAGCGACGGAGGTCGGAGCCGTCAATACTCATTTCAATAATCCGCACGGGCTGAACGACAAGACCCACCTGACAACGGCGCATGACATGGCCAAGATCCTGTGGGCTGCGGCAGAAAATGACACCTACCGCAGAATTGCGGGAACACCGTACTACACCTTCGCGGACGGAAACGGCAACGAGATCAACTGCAGTCACGGCTTTAAGGTGTTCCGGTCGGATACGCCTGACTACGATTCCCGCTGTGTCTGCGGCAAGACCGGCTATACCAGCGAGGCCATGCTGACCCGCGCGGTCTATGCCAGGGACAATGGTCTTGACCTGATCGCAGTTACGATGCATTCGGATTCGGCCGCCCTTGCCCTGCAGGATATCGAAACGCTGTTAAATTACGGCTTCAATAACTTTTCTCTGCTTTCTCTCCCGGATTTCCGTGCGGAGGATTTTCCGATGAAGGCGGCGACCGGGCGTCTGATCCCGCTTACGGCAGGGGAAATGACGGAGAAGTACGCGGGGGCGTTTCTGGTGCCGAAAGCGTATGCGGATGCCGACTGGACGCCGGAGCTGACGGCGGAAAACGGTACGCTTCTTGCCCGTTACAGCTTTAATGAAGGACTGCTTACCGTCACTTATCCGGTCTGGGTCGATGATCCGCATGCCGCCACAGAAGAGGAGAAAACGGAGGAGGCGCTGCCGGATGCCACCGGAGGGGAAGCGTTCCGCCCTTCGGCATCCGGGACGCAGGAAGAAA
Organism: Lachnospiraceae bacterium; assembly: GCA_045600745.1. Classification (GTDB taxonomy): domain Bacteria; phylum Bacillota; class Clostridia; order Lachnospirales; family Lachnospiraceae; genus UBA6987. The sequence goes on along the minus strand of JAZRYN010000121.1, from coordinate 3,977 downwards.
CGAAGGACGGCATGAGCACAAAACAGATCATTGTGATTGCCGTTTTGCTCCTGCTGCTGATCATAGCACTCTATGTGCTTGTGGAAATGATCCTCCGCGCCGCTAAAAGCGGCCGGGAGCAGGGCAGGAGAGGTGCGAAAAAGCGCAGATAAGGATGACTATGGAAACCGTCAGGATTCGTTATTTGACCGATGATCTTCCCCCCGTTGCAGCGGCCCCGGGCGGAGACTGGATCGACCTGCGGGCGGCAGAGGATGTTTCCCTGAAAAAGGGAGAATACCGCCTGATCCCGCTCGGTGTGGCTATGCAGCTGCCGGAGGGCTATGAAGCGCACATTGCGCCGCGAAGCTCGACCTTCAAAAATTTCGGGCTGATCCAGGTAAACGGAGTCGGTGTGGTGGACGGACGCTACTGCGGCGACAATGACCAGTGGTATGCGCCCATGCTTGCGGTCAGAAATACCGAGATCCGCAAGGGGGACAGGATCTGTCAGTTTCGGATCATGAAAAATCAGCCGGCTATTTGCTTCGAGGTGACGGACCACCTGTCTGAGGAGAATCGAGGCGGCTTTGGGTCGACCGGCATCCGCTAATTGCCTTAAGCGTCATGTTTTTGCGGGAACGCAGAAACGGCTGCCGGACGCCTCTTCTCACCGGATGAAAAAAATAAGACGATTTATCTGCACTGCAGTTGATTTTTTGGCGAACTTGTGCTATGATCCTGTCATAAACCACGAAAGGTGAATAGATATGCGGGAAGTACGAGCGCATGTTGGAAGCCGCATCCGCCTGTATCGTAAGGTGAAGCATTACACCCTTACGGATCTGGCCGAGCGCATCCACAAAAGCAAGGCAACACTGTCCAAATACGAGATCGGAGAGATTACGGTCGATGTGGAGACCCTCTTTGATATCGCCTCAGCATTAGGCATTACGGTGCAGCAGCTGATCGATTATTATCCTGCGCCGGTTGAAGAACCGGCAGCAGTTGCTGACAGCTTTTTCCCTCAGCGGAGGGTCTATGTCTATTTTTATGACGGCAGAGTCAAGAAGATCATCCGGAACCTGCTGGAGATCAACCGGGAGGGAAATACGCCGACCGCGTCCCTTTACTATGATCTGACATCCTTCGACAGACCGGAAAGCTGCCGGAACCTCTATTACGGGAAGGGAGAGTTTTTTGACACAGTCTCCAGCTTCCTCTTTGAGAGCCAAAGCAATCACAGCGAGCGAGTTACGCTGACAGCACTCAATCCGTTTGACCGAAGCACGGAGGTGCTTGGCATGATCTCGGGAATGTCCCGCTATCCTCTGCTTCCCATTTCCATCAAATGCATTCTGTCGGAGGAGATGCTGGCGGAGGATGACCGTCTCCGTGAAGAGCTTGTCCTGACTCCGAGGGACATGAAGCTTATCCGCAAGCTGAATATGTTTGCCGTCGAGCAGTTCTGACCGGATGCCTTACGGCAGATGACACCTCTTGACGAAACGGAGAATATCATGGACCTATGGTCACTGATCAGCCTGCAGATCACCTTGTTTTTATTGATGATGGTCGGGGCGCTGCTGAAAAAAACAGGCGTTATCGGGGAAGAAGGCAAAAAATGTCTTTCCGACCTGTGTATCAAGGTAGTTATCCCCTGCAATATTTTTAAATCATTTCTGATCGATTTTACGTCGGATATTCTGAGGATCTGCGGCCTGCTGCTGATCTCGGCGGTCATTATGCAGCTTATTTGTCTTCTGCTGAACCGTTTTATCTACAATGGCTACGGGGAACGCCGGAAAAAGGTCCTGCAGTACTGCACGATCGTTCCGATGAGCGGCTTTCTGGGCAACCCGATCGCCGAAGGCATTTACAGCTCGGTCGGTGTGCTGTACACCTCCATCTTTCTGATCCCCATGCGGATCATTATGTGGTCTGTCGGCACCGGCTACTTTGTGGCGGGAGAGAAAACCGACCCGAAGAAGGTGCTGAGAAATGTTCTTCTGCACCCATGCCTCACGGCGATCTATCTCGGTCTTATCTGTATGATCACCGGCTTCAGACCGCCTGAGGTCATTTTGAAGCCTGTTCAGTATCTGGGTAACTGCAATACGGCGCTGACCATGATCATTGTCGGGACGATTCTGGCGGATGTACCGCTGCTTACGATCTTCAGCAAGGCGACGCTGTCATTTTCCGCACTGCGTCTTGTGCTGCTTCCGGCAGCTGCCTTCGGTATAGGACTTCTGCTCGGCCTTGATAATGTCTCGCACGGCGTGAGCGTGCTGATGACGGGGATGCCGGCCGGCGCTACGGCGGCGATCCTGGCAGCCCGTTATGAGAGTGATGCGGAATTTGCCACAAAATGCGTGGTCATGAGCACGCTGCTCAGCATGATCACGCTGCCTCTTTGGGCCCACCTCGTGGGATGATGAAGCCTTCTTTGGAATAAAAAGTGCAGTGTACGGTCTTTAAAAACCGCCATAAGGCGGTTTTTTCATGGGAGTGAAAATGGCTTACCTAAGCGGAAAAGTTCGATTTTTTACACAAAACGCCGCAAATGTGCTATGCTCTCTTCAAAATAAAAACACCGGAAGACCCGGTGAAACGGACTCCGGCTGATACGGCCGGGTGCCGCAAGTCATAAACGATCTTTATAGGAGGGATCTTTCATGATGACGATTGGACTCGCAGTTGTTTTACTTCTGGCAGGAATCGTGGCAAGCGCTGTAGCCAAGCAGAGAAAAAGCGGCAGGAACGCTAAGCTGCCCGCTATCATAGGTGCGGTGGCCGCAGCAGTTGTACTGGCAAGTGCCTGCTTCACTTCAGTTCCCACGGGACACACCGGAGTCGTCACGACCTTCGGACGAGTGGAAGACTACACGCTGGATGCCGGCATCCACGGCAAGCTTCCCTGGCAGGAGGTGGTCCTTTTGGACAACCGCGTACAGAAGGCCAGAGTCGAACTGAACTGCTTCTCCTCCGACATTCAGGAGGTCAAGGTGATCTACACCGTCAACTACCAGATCAGTAAGGAAAATGCGATGACGATCTACAGCAATATCGGCACGCTTTACTACGACACGGTGATCACTCCGAATGTTTCGGAGGCAGTAAAAGTGGTAACAGCCCGCTACACGGCGGAAAACCTTGTGGCCTCCCGTGATGAGCTTTCGGAAAAGATCGAGGAGCTGCTGTCGACACAGCTTAACCGGTACAACATTCTGGTCGTCGGAACTTCAATAGAGGATATGGATTTCACGGACGCCTTCACCAATGCGGTCGAGGCGAAGCAGGTGGCTGCGCAGAACAAGCTCCAGGCGGAGATCGAGCAGCAGCAGAAGATCATGGAGCAGAAATCCACGGCGGAACGTTCCGTGATCGACGCCAATGCGGCGGCAGAGGTCGCCCGCATTCAGGCGGAGGCCGATCTTGCGGTAACCAAGATCCAGGCGGATGCGGCAGAGTACGCCGGCCAGAAGGAGGCGGCAAAGAACAAAGCCATTTCCGAAAATCTTTCAAAGGACCTGATCAATTACTATTACATCCAGCAGTGGAACGGGATCCTTCCGAACTACTATATGGGGAGCGAAAATGTGAGCACGATCCTCGGCGTTCCCGATGAGACGGTTAAGCCGGCAGAGTAAGGCTATGACCGGCGCCCGGAGCAAGAGAAGGCTTTCCGGGCGCCGGCCTTTTGCCGCCTGTTTACCACCCGGGAGGAAAGGGAGGAAAGAAAAGCCTGCAGGGATAAAAATGAACTTGATTTTTTATTAAAAATAGATTAAAATCATCCTTGAAACATGTCGGGAGCTACTCAGGGAAAACAGGTGTGCAGCAAACCTCAATTGGGATGAGGAACCTGACAAATAATGAGGAGGAAAAATATGCCTGAAGAAAACAAAGTGGAAGTCAAAAAAGGCGCACTGGACAGATTCCTTGACTGGCTTGAGCGAGTCTGCAACAAGCTGCCCGATTCCACGATCCTGTTC
>JAZRYN010000120.1:0-11011 GCA_045600745.1 Lachnospiraceae bacterium | reverse complement strand
GCGTCCGCAGCGTGTTAATGCCTTGAAGCGGCGTATCTCCGGCGTAAAGGTTCACGATAAACGGATAATCCAATACGGTTTGCAAAAGAGCCTCCGTGGTCATATTTTCAGTCAGATAAGAAGGCACGGCGGAGCACTCATAAAGCGTTTCCACCGGCGTCCTTTTCCATTCTTCCGATCCCGGCTGCAGCGGATATTTGTACGCTTCTTCAATGATATAGCTGTGCGGCGCTTCTTTTTCCTGCGCAAAAGCTCCGCTCGGGCGTCCGCAAACGGCAATCAGCATTATTGCCAATACCAAAATCGCTTTTTTGTTCATTCCCTACCTCCTCGCATTATCTTGTCATAGTCTTTCTCTTTTCTGCCGGTCAGGCTTTGCTCCTTAAGATGTCATGGATCGCTTTTCTGCTCATTATCTTCCCGGAGAAAGTATAGCACAAGCCGACCCAATCGCCTATTGAATGCTATTCAAGATGCCTGCGCGGACTGCGATCTCCCGCATTTTCTGCCAAAAGCTGCCAAAAACCAAGCCAAAAGCCCGATATTTCTGCCGAAAGCCGGGGCTTTTCAGTCGTCAGAAACTGTGATAAAATAAATTTATTATGAATGACAAGGCTTTGCATACACTTGAATACGATAAGATCCTGCTCCGTCTGGAGGCGCTCGCCGGCTCCGAGGGAGGAAAGGTCATGTGCCGGGAGCTTAAGCCCATGACCGATCCGGAGCCGATAAGGATCGCTCTTAAGCAGACCTCCGATGCCGCCTCGCGGCTTTCGGCAAAGGGTTCCCTTTCCTTTTCCGGCATTTACGATATCCGGGCCTCGGTAAAGCGTGCCGGATCCGGCTCCTCCTTAAGCCTTGCCGAGCTTTTGCGGGTTCTGCGCCTCCTGCAGGCCGCGGACCGGGTAAAGCTCTACGGAAAGACCGACCGGGACACGCCCGAGGATTCCCTGACCGAACGCTTTGAGGCTCTGGAGCCGGTCGTCAGCCTTTACCGCGAATTAGAGGCGGACATTCTCTCCGAGGAGGAGCTCGCCGATAACGCAAGCCCCGGCCTTGCAAGAGTGCGGCGGGAGCTGCGCACCATCTCCGACCGCATTCATAACGAGCTGAACGCACTGCTGATCAAGCACCGCGACCTTCTGCAGGACGCGGTGATCACCATGCGCGACGGCAGGTACTGCCTGCCCGTAAAGACGGAGCACAAGAGTCAGGTCTCCGGCATCGTGCACGATCAGTCCGGGAGCGGCAAGGCTGTCTTCATCGAGCCCATGAGCGTGGTGCGGCTGAACAACGAATGGCGCGAGCTTGAGATCCGCGAACAGAAGGAGATCGAAGCGGTGCTGGCCGATCTTTCCGGCAAGGTGGTTTCCTTTTCGGGCGCCATCTGCGATAATTACCGGCTCCTCACCGAATTGGATTTTATTTTTGCGAAGGCGCGGCTTTCCCGCAGCGAAAAAGGCGTCGCACCGGAGATCACGGATACGCGCCTGCTGGATCTGAAGAAGGCAAGGCATCCGCTGCTCGACCCGAAAGCGGTCGTTCCGATCGACGTCAGGCTCGGCGGAGACTATGATCAGCTGATCATTACCGGCCCGAACACGGGAGGCAAGACCGTGTCCTTAAAGACCGTGGGGCTGCTCGCGCTCATGGGACAGTCCGGCCTGCACGTTCCGGCTGCCCCCGCCTCGCGCCTTCCCGTTTTCCGGGATATCTTTGCCGATATCGGCGACGAGCAGAGCATCGAGCAGAGTCTTTCGACCTTCTCCTCTCATATGAAAAACATCGTCGAGATCATGGGCCGGGCAGACCCGGACAGTCTCTGTCTTTTCGATGAGCTCGGCGCCGGCACCGACCCGACCGAGGGCGCGGCGCTTGCCATGGCGATCTTGAGCCGTCTGCACACGGATGCGATCCGTACCATGGCGACAACGCATTACAGCGAGCTAAAGATCTACGCCCTGAACACGGAGGGCGTGGAAAATGCCTCCTGCGAATTCGATGTGGCAACGCTGCGCCCCACCTACCGCCTTCTTGTCGGCATTCCGGGAAAGAGCAACGCTTTTGCCATTGCCGGCAAGCTCGGGCTTGACGAAAGCATCATCGAGGAAGCCGGTTCCTACATCAACTCCAACGAAGAGGCCTTTGAGGACGTCATCTCCGAGCTTGACCGCCAGCGCCGGGAAATGGAAAAGGCCGAGTTGGAGATCCGCCGCCTAAAGCACGACACCGAGGTCATGAAGACCGAGGCCGAGCAGCGCAGAGGGTCCATGGAGGCCCAGCGCGATAAGCTCCTCCGTGAAGCCCGCGAGCAGGCAAGGACTATTCTTCAGGAAGCCAAGGACACCGCCGACAAGGCTATCCGCGACTTAAGGAAGAGCGGACGATCCGTCAGCCGCGAGCAGGAGGATATCCGTTCCTCTCTTCGGCTGGCCGTGCAGGATACCGATGAAAGGCTGGCCGAGGCAGACCGGGCCGCCGAAAAGCAGCGGCGGGTCACCGTAACCGAGAAAAAACTCCGTCTCGGCGACACCGTCCATGTCCATTCCCTGGGCCTGAAAGGCACCGTGCTTTCCCTTCCCGACGCGAAAGGAGACCTGACCGTCCAGATGGGCATCCTCAAATCCAAGGTCAACGCCTCCGATGTTGAACTCGTGCCGGAGGCCTCTACTACCCTTGAGGGCAGACGGCATGCCGGAAACGGCGGCGGGAACAGCTTCCAGAAGGCGCTGACGATCTCTCCCGAGATCAATCTGATCGGGCAGACCACCGACGAAGCGGTCATGAATCTCGAGAAGTACATCGACGACGCCTATCTTGCCCACATGGAAAAGATCCGCATCATCCACGGCCGCGGGACCGGTGCGCTCAAAAGCGCCGTTACAAGAGTCCTGCAGAAAAGCCGCTGTATCAAGAGCTTTGAGACCGCCCCGTTCAACGAGGGCGGCTACGGAGCAACGGTTGCCTTTCTGAAGGGCAAATAAGGAGTCTTATGAGCAAACAGCGTATCCTGATCGTAGACGATGATGAAAATATTGCCGAGCTGATCTCCCTTTATCTCACCAAGGAATGCTTCGAGACGCAGTGTGTTCACGACGGCGGCGCCGTAATGGAAGCCTTTCACCGCTTCGCCCCGGACCTGATCCTTCTTGATCTGATGCTTCCGGGCAAGGACGGCTATCAGCTCTGCCGCGAGCTCCGCGCCGAAAGCACCGTCCCCATCATGATGCTCTCCGCCAAGGGCGAGGTCTTCGACAAGGTGCTGGGACTTGAGCTCGGCGCCGACGATTACATGGTCAAGCCCTTCGACAACAAGGAAATGGTCGCCCGCGTCAAGGCCATTCTGAGGCGGAGCACGGGAGCTGCCGCCCCGGAGGAGGCCTCCGACAATCAGGATCAGTCCGTTTCCCTTCCCGACCTTACGGTCAGCCTGTCCAACTACAGCGTGACCTACATGGATACCCCGCTCTACATGACCGCAAGGGAGATCGAGATCCTTTTTCTTCTTGCCTCAAATCCGAACCAGGTCTTTACCCGCGAGCAGCTTCTCGACAAGCTCTGGGGCTACGATTACGTAGGCGATTCCCGCACCGTTGACGTTTACATCAAGCGTCTGCGCAAAAAGCTTCCCGACCACCGGAACTGGCGGCTTTCGACCGTCTGGGGCGTCGGCTACCGTTTTGAGGTCAATAAATAAAACGCATGAAGTACCGTCTGACACTGAAATTTATCGCCGCCTATGCCGGTTTCGGCATTCTGGCCTTCCTCGCGGTGGCTGTCTTCGGCAGCCGCCTGTGTCAGCGTGCCGCGATCAAAACCGCCGCCGAGGAGCTTTACCGCGAGGTGCGCGAGATCGCCTCCGCGCAAAGCGCTTCCTATGTGACGAGCCACAGCTACGACCCGGTCTATCTCGCCCGCTACGGCACTATTACCGACTGCCGCATTCTGATTCTCGACACAAACAGTCTCGTCCTGTTTGATACCGCTTACACACCCCTGACCGGCACGACGCTCGGCTTTAACCCCGCCGATTCCGCGCTGTATTACCGCGTCGGAAACTTCTACGGCGCATTTAGCGACCCGTATCTGAGCGTCTTTTCCCCGATCACCTCGCAACTGACCACCTACGGCTATACGACCCTGCATCAGCCCATGCGCGTCATCAATGCCCGGGCGGACGCCATGCTCGGAACGCTGTATCTCATTTCCGCCGCCGTGTTCAGCATTTCCCTCCTGCTTTTGATCGTGATCAACTTCACCGTGCTGCGCCCCGTCGGCACCATCACCGCGGGCGCACAGGAATACGCGCTCGGCCATTTCGACCACCGCATCCCCGTGCGCAGCCACGATGAGATCGGCTATCTTGCGGCAACGCTGAATGCCATGGCTTCGGAGCTTAAGAGCGCCGATGAAACGCAGAAAAAATTCATCGCCAACGTCTCTCACGATTTCCGCTCGCCGCTCACCTCCATCCGCGGCTATCTGCAGGCAATGAAGGACGGCGTGATCCCGCCGGAGAATCAGGAAAAATACATGAATATCATCATCGGTGAGACGGATCGCCTGACCAACCTGACGCAGAGCATGCTGACCCTGAATACGCTTGATGAGGCCAGACAGGGGCTGGAGTTTTCCGATTTTGACATGGTTACGCTGACCGAGAACGTCTGTGCCACCTTCGGCGCCGTCTGCGAAAAGCGAAGCATCCTTTTTGACCTGATCTTCTCCGAGGCAAAGATCACGGTGCGTGCGGATATGGGCCGCATCCAGCAGGTCATGATCAATCTCATCGACAATGCCATCAAGTTTTCCCCCGACGGCGCTGCCATCCGGATCAGCATCCGAACGGTCGGCGAGAAGGCCGCCGTTTCCGTCAAGGACTTCGGCTGCGGCATCCGGAAGGAGGATCTTGCCAAGATCTGGACCCGTTTCTATAAAACGGACGCCTCCCGCGGCAAGGACAAGAGGGGAACGGGGCTCGGTCTTTCCATCGTGAAGGAGATCCTCACCGCGCACGGCGAGACGATCGATGTTACCTCGACTCCCGGCAGCGGAACTGAGTTTATTTTCCGCCTGCCGCTTGCCTGAGCCTGCCTCACTGCCCTTTACCGGCTCTACCTTTTTGTTGCGGCGTCAGCAGCTTTGCTGCGCAAGGAGTTTTTATGGATGACCGTTATCAAGCTCATCAGCGCATCTACCTCTCTATGCACCCCTTTTTCCGGGCTGTTTTTCGCATGAAATTCAGGCTGCGGTACGATGCTCCGCCCGAACTGCCGGACCATTTTCTGCTGATCGGCAACCATGTGACCAATTACGATCCCTTTCTGGTCGGGATCGCTCTTCGACGGCAGATGTATTATGTCGCTACGGAGCACATTTTCCGGCTCGGCCTGCGCACGAAGCTCATCCGCTATCTGGTCGACCCGATCCCGCTCACCAAGGGCGGCAACACCTCTACGGCTGTTCTGGAGATCCTGCGAAGGCTCCGCGCCGGCAAGTCCGTCTGCCTTTTTGCCGAGGGGAACTGCACCTGGGACGGCCGGACGGGAGAGTTTCCCGAGGCCACCGGCAAGATGGTGCTGAAATCGAAGGCGCCGCTTATCACCTGCCGGATCACCGGCGGCTATTTTGCGCGTCCCCGCTGGGCCGTCAGTGATCGGAAGGGTCCGCTGCGCGTGGAGCTCATACACATTTATCCGCCCGAGGAGCTGTCCTCCATGAAGCCGGATGAAGTGGACCGCCACATTGCCGAGGATATCCGGGAGGACGCCTATGCAAGGCAGCTCGCGGAGCCTCAGCCCTATACCGGAAGGCGCCTAAGCAAGGGGATCGAGAACGTTCTTCTCTTCTGTCCGAAATGCGGCAGCTTCGGCTCGCTCGTAAGCACCAGCCGCGGGTTTTCCTGCTCCTGCGGGCTGAGCGGCCGCTATGACCGATACGGAATGCTGCAGGGAGACGGCTTTGACTTTACCACGATCCGTGACTGGGAGGACTGGCAGAGGGCTTATCTTGACAAGCTTCCCTCTCCTTCGGAGAAGGAGACCGTCTATACCTCGGATGAAGGGCTCGTGCTTTACCAGGTCGCCGGTCACCGGAAAACGGCACTTGCCGCCGGAACGCTCTCCGGCAGCGACCACGGACTGCATTTGGAAAACTTCGATTTTCCGTTCTCCCGCATGGCGGATCTGGCCGTCAGACTGCAGGGCACCGTTACCTTCTCCATGACGGACGGTTCCTACTATGAACTCAAAAAAGCCGCCAAGGGCTATTACAGCGGCCGAAAATATCTGTTCCTGTTCAACCGTTTTGCCCGCGAGGCGAAGCTCACCCCCGATTCCTGAAACGAGGTATTTTTATGACAAGCGGCATCAACTTCTGGGATTCCTCCGCCTGGTCCTTTGTCGGGACCCTGGCCGTCCTCTTCGTCGCCATGCTCTTTGCCGGCATCCTGCGGCACCAGTTTGCCTTTATCCGGCGGCTGATGATCCCTTCCAGCGTACTGGGCGGCTTTCTGATCCTTTTCGTCTCTTTTATTTACAAGGAGATCACGGGAAACGCCATGTTCCAGCGTTCCATGCTGGAGCTGCTGACCTATCACGGTCTCGGTCTCGGCTTTGCGGCCATGAGCCTGCGCGAGCTTGACCAGGAGCAGAAGGAAGGCGGCGGAAAAATGAAGGGAGATGCCTTTGATACCTCACTGAACGTTGTCGGCGCTTACCTCATCCAGGGCATCTTCGGCCTTACGGTGACGATGCTTCTTGCCCGCGTTCTTGGCAGCTTCTTCGCCTCCGGGCTGATTCTGCCGATGGGCTACGGGCAGGGTCCCGGGCAGGCCTACAACTGGGGGCATACCTATGAAATGAACTACGGCTTCACCGACGGCACCAGCTTCGGGCTCACCGTCGCCGCCATGGGCTTTATTGCCTCCTCGGTCGGCGGCATCATTTACCTGAACCGCCTCAGAAAAAAAGGCGGGCTCAAGGGCGTGTCCGAGGTCTTTGACGAAGAAGCCCTTTCTGCGCAGACCATCACCGGAGAGGGAGAGATCGGGCTGTCCGAATCCATGGACAAATTCACGATCCAGCTGGCGTTAGCCTTTGGCTCTTACGGCCTTGCCTACCTGTTCATGTGCGGCGCGGACGCCGTTATCGAAACCGGCGTGCTGGGCGATCTTGGCTACAACACGCTGCGGCCGCTCATCTGGGGCTTCAACTTCCTTTTCTCAACGGTTTTTGCCCTTTTGGTAAAAAATATCTTCCGGGCCCTCCAGCGAAAGGGCATCATCAGAAAAAAGTTTACCAACACCTTTATGCAGAACCGCATCGCCGGCTTCATGTTCGACATCATGGTGGTCGCCTCGATCGCCGCGATCAATCTGCAGGCCTTTGCCCACACGGAATTCATCGTGCCCCTGCTCATCATCTGTGCCGGCGGCGCTGTTCTGACTTATTTCTACTGCAGCACCTTCTGCAGACATGCGTTCCCGGCCTACCGCCATGAAGCCTTTCTCTCGCTTTACGGCATGCTGACCGGCACCGCTTCCACCGGCGTCATTCTGCTGCGCGAAATCGACCCGCAGTTCAAGACGCCTGCCGCCAACAATCTGGTCTACCAGCAGACCTGGGCCATTCTTTTCGGCGCCCCTATGCTGCTGATGATGGGCTTTGCGCCCCAGAACAAAACAAATGCCCTGATCACCATCGGCGTGATGATCCTGCTGTTTCTCATTCTGAACGGTATCGCGCAGCTGCGGATCAAAAAACATTCGGGAAAGATATCCCATAAAGGAGGAAGATCATGATCGTATTAAATGTCACCTACAAATGCAGACCGGGCATGCGGGACGCATTCCTGAAACGGCTGAACACGGAGGGCCTCGCCGCCGCCTGCCGGGCCGAAGCCGGCAACATCAAATATGACTACTACCTGCCGGAGCGCGGCGAAGACGAGCTGCTACTGGTCGAAAAATGGCAGGATAAGGAAGCCCTTGCCGCCCACGGCCGGGAGCCTCATTTTGCCCGCATCGGCGAGGTCAAGGGTGAGTACGTGCTTGATACCGTTATTGAAAGGTTTGAAGGCTGAGACAGCTAAGCGGTCGTGATGTATACTACTGACCTGATGCGAACGCTTCTGATCGTCTGTCCGCTTGTTTTTCTCGGGGGATTCGTTGATGCGGTTGCCGGCGGCGCGGCACTGATCACCCTTCCGGCCTATTTGCTTGCCGGCCTTCCGCCTCATATGACTGTTGCCACGAATAAGTGCAGCAGTGTCTTCGGAACTTTTTCCGCGATGACCCGCTATGCCGGGAACGGAAGCATCCATTGGAGAGCCGCCCTCCTCGGGGCTGTCGGCGCGCTGCCGGGCGCCTGGATAGGCGCAAGGCTCAGTCTTGTGGTTCCCGAAAGGGCGCTCTACAAGATCATGCTCGCGGCCATTCCCTTTTTAGCCCTTTTCCTGCTGAAAAACCGCACCTTCGGTCAGGAAGACCGCTCCGACCAGCTCAGCCTCCGGGCGCTGCTCGTCCGCTCGGCGTCCATCGGATTTTTCATCAGCATTTATGACGGCTTTCTCGGTCCCGGAGCCGGAACATTTTTCATGCTTGCCTACACCGGGATCTGTCGTTTTGACCTGCTCACCGCCTCCGGGACCACAAAGACCGCCAACTTTGCCAGCAATGTCGCGTCTCTGATCACGTTTGCTCTGGCCGGAAAGGTCGTCTGGATGGTCGGCATTCCCGCCGCCGTCTGCTCGGTGGCCGGCAATTATCTGGGCTCCGGACTGGCCATGAAGAAGGGTATCCGGATCATTCGCCCCATGTTTTTTCTTGTTCTGACGCTGCTAATGGTCTGGCTGCTGCGTAATTTCCTCGGACAGCCGCAATAAGCGTTCGCCTCTGCCTTCTTTTCGCGCCGCAAAAAAACCGCTGACGCCTCAAATCGAGGTCTTCAGCGGTTTTTTTATCCGGCTCAGGACAGGTCTTTGACGTATTTCCCGTCTTTTTGAACAAAGCCCATTTTCAGCAGGTATTTTTCGTGGTCTATCGTCGGCACTTCCAGCACGGCGCGGTGTATCCCTTCTTTTTTCAGGCAGGCGTACAGCCATCTGCCCACGGAAAGGTCGCGGAATTCCGGCGTGGTATAGTCCAGGCCGATGTTCAGCTCGCCGCTTTCCGAAAGCGTTCCCGCAAGCAGGCCCGTTACCTTGTCGCCGCAATAGGAAAAGCGGAGGTAATTGCAGCCTTCCGTTCCGGCAAAGTCCGGAAAATACCGCCGGATATCTTTCCTGTGCGCCGCAAGGAAATACCGCAGAAACTCATCGCCCTGCTCCGCCCTGTCGGCGTGGTAATCCGCGCTTTTCTGCCACGACATCCGCAGCAGAAACAGCAGATTGATCAGGAGCAGTGCGCCGTTCATGATCACCGTCGGATATGCATGGATGAGCAGGCCGTAAATGGCCGATACCACGCAGCCGGCGGAATTGATGATACGCAGCCGTACCACCGACGCCATCAGAAATGAAGCCAGAACGATCGCCGAGCCCACATAGCCGATCACTTCAAAAATAATCTGTTCTTTCATTCGTTCGTTCCGTATTTATTTGTCCTGCACATCCACCCGGATATGCAGCTCGTCCAGCTGCTTCTGCGTCACCTCGGAGGGAGCGCCCATCATGACATCCTGCGCGTTCTTGTTCATCGGGAACGGAATGATCTCGCGAATGGTGTCCTCAGCCGCTAACAGCATCACGATGCGGTCAACGCCGGGCGCGATGCCCGCATGCGGCGGCGCACCGTAGCAGAACGCATTGTACATGGCGGGGAACTTCGCTTCCACATCGTCCTCGCCCAAACGTACCATTTCGAAGGCCTTGATCATGATCTCCGGGTCATGGTTCCGGACAGCGCCCGAGGAAAGCTCGATGCCGTTGCAGACCAGATCGTACTGGTCTGCCGTGATGGAAAGCGGGTCGATCTCGCCGCGCTCGGCCTTAAGCAGGACCTCAAGCCCGCCCGAAGGCATGGAAAAAGGATTGTGGCAGAATTCCAGCTCGCCGCTCTCCTCCCCGATCTCGTACATCGGGAAATCCACGATCCAGCAGAATTCATAGCGTTCTTTATTCATATGTCCTTCGCAGGCCGCGCCGAAGGTCTTGATCATGGCGCCCATGGCCTTGGTTGCCAGCTCTCCGGCGGAAAGCACGACCAGCATCCCCGGCTCAAGGCCCAGACGCTCCGTGAGCGCGTCCTTAAGCGGAGAGGCAAACTTGGCGACGCCGCCGGCAAGACCTTCCTCCTCGACCTTGAACCAGTAGCCCTTCGAGCCGCTCTGCACCTCGCAGTCGGTAAGCAATCCTTCGATCTGTTTTCTGGTCAGGCGGCAGCCGCTGATCGGAACCGCCTTGACCGTCTTTCCCTTAAACGGTTCGAACTCCGTCTCCGCAAAGAGATCGCTGATATCCTTTCCGGTCAGGTCGATCCGAAGATCCGGCTTGTCGGTGCCGTATACGGCCAGCGCGTCATTGTAGCGGATGCGTTTGAAGGGCGGCTTCGTTGCGGTATCGTAGGTGCCGTAAGCGGCAAAGATCGGCGGCAGGACGTCCTCGATCACCGCGAAGACATCCTCCTGCGTGGCAAAAGCCATTTCCATATCGAGCTGATAAAATTCGCCCGGTGAACGGTCGCCTCTGGCGTCCTCGTCACGGAAGCAGGGCGCGATCTGGAAATAGCGGTCAAAGCCGGCCGTCATCAGCAGCTGCTTGAACTGCTGCGGCGCCTGCGGCAGGGCGTAGAACTTGCCCGGATGCTTTCTTGCGGGAACCAGATAATCACGTGCGCCCTCGGGCGAGGAGGCCGTCAGGATCGGCGTCGTGGTCTCCAGAAATCCGTGCTCCATCATGGCCTGCCGCATGGCGGCAATGACCTGTGTGCGCAGAATGATATTTTTCTTGACCTCGGGATTGCGCAGATCCAGGAAGCGGTATTGCAGGCGCTTCGTCTCGTCGGCCTCCCGGC
>JAZRYN010000119.1:0-5591 GCA_045600745.1 Lachnospiraceae bacterium | reverse complement strand
TGATGGTGAGCATGATTTCCTCCTGCGTAGATGGATTTCTGCGGATAACAGGACTCGAACCTGCACGGGGATCCCCACGGGAACCTAAATCCCGCGCGTCTGCCAGTTTCGCCATATCCGCATGAGCCCGGAAAGAGTACGGAAAAAGGAGCACCGTCCGGTGCTCCTTCATCTGTGCGTTAGAGGATTCGAACCCCCGGCCTTTTGGTCCGTAGCCAAACGCTCTATCCAGCTGAGCTAAACGCACGCATTGCCTTCGGTCTCCCGAGCGCATACGTGATTGTAGCGCCTGCTCCGGGAAATGTCAAGCCCAAATTATTAAAATTTCATAATTTCGGGGTCATTGATCTTCTTACTTGATCTGCGGGCGGCGGCAGCGGCTGTGCACGGCGGAAATCTTGACTTTCCCGCCCGGGAATGGCATAATGTTCCCCGCAAGGAGATGACTGCTATGCTGACTTTATCGGTGGATATCTGGTTTGTGAATCTGGGCCTTAAGCTTTCGGACTGGGTCAAGAGCTTCAAGATCGGTAATTTTGACATTTATTTTTACGGCTGCATCATTGCGTTTTCGGTGCTGCTTGCGCTCACGGTCGCCTCGGCTGTCGCGAAAAAGACCGGACAGGATCCGGATAACTATGCGGGACTGATGATCTGGGGCGTGATCTTCGGAGTTATCGGCGCAAGGCTCTATTATGTCGCCTTTGACTGGGATGCCTATAAGGATAACCTGAAGGAGATCGTTAATCTTCGCGCAGGCGGGCTGGCGATCTACGGCGGCGTGATCGCCGGAGCGCTTACGGCATGGGTCTACTGCAGGCGGAAAAAGCTGAATTTCAGGCAGGTCCTCGATACGGGATTTGTCGGCGTGGCGCTTGCTCAGGCAACGGGACGCTGGAGCAATTTTGTCAATATGGAATGCTTCGGCGGGTACACGGACGGCCTGCTTGCCATGCGCTTAAATGTCGCCAAGGTAAACAGCAGCATGATCACGCAGCAGCTGCTTGACAAAGCGGTCACCGTGGACGGAGTCAGCTACATTCAGGTCCATCCGACCTTCCTTTACGAGAGCCTGTGGAACCTGTGCCTGTTTATCGTATTGCTGCTGGTGACCCGGAAAAAACGCTTCCACGGTCAGGTGTTTCTGCTGTATCTGATGGGATATGGCGTCGGCCGCTTCTGGATCGAAGGCATCCGTACCGACCAGCTGAAGATCGGTCATAGCAATATTGCCATTTCACAGGTGGTGAGCGTGGTGCTGTTTGCGGCGGCCTTCGTGCTTTATCTGGTCAGCTTGAAGAAGGCAAGAGAAGCGGAGGCCATCCTTGAAAAGGCGGAGAGTGAGGCGGAGGCGAAGCTGAAGGGCAGCGTCGAAGAAATGATCGAAGCGGACCGGAAGGCGGCGGAAGCCGAGGTGACGGCGGAGGTGCGTGCCCAGGAGACCATGGAGGAGGCTGCGCCAGCCGCTGAAAGGGCCAAGGATGAGATGGAAGAGGCGGCCGATGAGCTCCGGGAAGCCGACAAAGCATCCAGAGAGGCGGAAAACGCAGATGGCTAAGCTGTATTTCAAATACGGAGCCATGGGCTCGAGCAAATCGGCTCAGGCTCTGATCACTAAATTTAATTATGAAGAGCGGGGCATGAAGGTGTGGCTGATCAAGCCTGCTGTGGATACCCGCGACGGGGCGGCGTATGTCAGGTCCCGCATCGGTCTTGAGGCAAAGGCGGACTGCGTCGTGACGGCGCAGGATGATCTCACCGCACTGTTCCGCGCGCTCCCGGAAAAGAGGGACGTGATCATTGCCGACGAAGCACAGTTTTTTACGCCGGCCCATATCGATCAGCTGGCAGAGTTAGTTGATGACGATAATGTACCCGTGCTTTGCTTCGGTCTGGCGACGGATTTTCAGACCCATACCTTCCCGGGCAGCCACCGCCTGTTTGAACTGGCGGAGTCGGTTACGGAGATCAAAACGGTCTGCACCTGCGGAGCAAAGGCAACGGTCAACGCCCGCATCGATGCGGAAGGCCATGTGGTCACCGGCGGCGAGCAGGTCGTGCTCGGCGGCAACGACCGCTATGTGGCGATGTGCCGCAAATGCTGGAAGAAAAGGATCAGAGAAGAAAAAGCACAAGCCCGGAAAGACTATTGATAAGCATCCTTTTTTGTGCTATAGTGGTTCGTACAATCAGGCTGTTATCAGCCTTTTTCAAGGAGGAAAATAATGATGAAAAAACCTTTGGCACTGGCCCTTGCGCTTGCCATGGTGCTTTCTCTCTGCGCCTGCGGAGGGAATGAGACCGGCAGCACACCGGCCGCTACCGATCCGGAAAACAAAAGCACGGAAGCTCCCGCCACCGACCCGGCAGGTTCGAGCACCGAGGCACCTGAGACCGAAAACACAACGACGGCTCAGGAACCGGTTTCCGAGTATAAGGTAGCCATGATCACGGACTACGGCGATATCACCGACCAGTCCTTCAACCAGACCACCTACGAGGCCTGCAAAGCCTTCTGCGAGCAGAACAATATCGAATTCACCTACTACAAACCCGCTGCCGACTCCACGGCTGACCGTGTCGGTATGGTGGAAAAGGCTGTTGACGATGGCTTTAACGTCATCGTAATGCCCGGCTATGCCTTCGGCGGAACGATCGTTGAGACCGCTGCCGAATACAAGGATGTCAAATTCGTGGCTCTGGACGTTGCTGGCGGCGAGCTGCTGGAAGCCGCCGTTCCGGCCAAGGGTGAGACGTATGACTATGATCCGTCCAACTGGAAGCTGGAAGACTACGTTGACATGGAAAACGTGTACTGCGCGGTCTATCAGGAAGAGCTCTGCGGCTACATGGCCGGTTATGCGGCAGTGAAGCTCGGCTACACCAAGCTCGGCTTCCTCGGCGGCATGGCTGTGCCGGCGGTCGTCCGCTACGGCTACGGCTTCGTGCAGGGCGCTGATGCAGCGGCCAAGGAGACCGGTGCCGACGTCTCCGTCAACTATGTCTACGGCGGCCAGTTCTTCGGCGATCCCGATATCAAGGCGGCCATGGATACCTGGTATGCCGGCGGCACGGAAGTCGTCTTTGCCTGCGGCGGCGGCATTTATACCTCTGCTGTGGATGCGGCCAAGAGCGTGGACGGCAAGGTCATCGGCGTTGACGTTGATCAGGCGGGTGTTATTGCCGGTTATGCCGGCACTGACGGCATGACGGTCACCTCCGCCATGAAGGGCCTGTATCCGACCACCTACACCGCGCTGGAAGACATTATCATCAACGATAAGTGGGCCGATTATGCCGGCAAGATCGCGACGCTGGGTCTGGTCTCCGACACGGATCCGGAAGCCAACTATGTCCAGATCCCGATGGGAGAAGGAACCCAGTGGTCCGATTCGTTCACTCAGGATGATTACAAGGCGCTGGTTGCCGACATGTTCTCCGGCAAGGTCACCGTATCCAGTGACATCTCTGCAGAGCCTTCCGTGAGCATCGCGGTCGATTATCAGGGACAGATCAAATAATCCTGCCGCATAAAAACGGTATCGGCTTAAAAACCGGGATAACTGCTTTCGGGCAGTGTATCCCGGTTTTTTTACAGAAATTTTCTTTTTCTTCCGGGACGTTTTCTGATATGATAACGTAAAATCACAGGAGGTGATGCCTATGCGGTTTTCAGTGATCACGGATACTTCCGGCAACCTGCCGAAGTATATGGCCGATGAATACGGACTGATCGTTATTCCGTTCTATTATCACGTCGACGGGAAAGACCTGTCCTGCGAAGCGATCGAGAATTTTAACAGCGACAGCTATTATAAACGCCTGAAAGAGGGCCCGCGGGTTACCACGACTCAGATCACGCCGCAGCGTTATCTCGGCTTTTTTGAAGAGGAGGCAAAGGCGGGGCGCGACATCGTCTATGTCAGCATGTCTTCGGGGGTCAGCGGCTCCTGCGATGCGGCACGGGTCGCCGTGAGGATGCTGCAGGAGGATTACCCTAAATGGCGGGCCTTTGTGGTCGATACCAAGGGCGCGGCACTCGGTGAGGGCTTCGTGGCGCTCGAGGCGGCAAGATTGAGAGACCGGGGACTTGGCGCGGAAGAGGCTGCCGAGCAGCTGGAAAAATACAGCCGCCGGATGTGCAACATTTTTACGGTGGATGATCTGATGTATCTCAAAAGGGGAGGAAGGCTCTCCAACGCTGCTGCATTTGTGGGTACGATCCTGAATATCAAGCCGCTGTTAAAGGGCGACGAGAACGGGAAGATCGTTGCGTTTGCGAAGATCCGCGGAAGAAGGAAGGCGGTCGAGGCGCTTGCGCAGCGCTATGATGCGTTAGCGGCAGAGCCGGAAACGCAGACCGTCGGGATCGTTCAGGCGGCGTGCCGCGAGGACGCCAAAAGACTGGAAGAGCTGATCTGCAGAAACCGTCCGCCGCGGGAGATCCTCCATGTGGATTATGAACCGGTCACGACTTCCTATGTCGGCCCGGGGGCGCTGGCCCTGTTCTTCCTCGGCGGCGAAAACGTGCGCACGGAGATGGACCATGTGAGCGAGAGAGTGTCGCCTGCCCGTGCGGCGATGGAAGCCGTGCAGGAAGCAGCCGGCGCGGCGCTTGATAGGGTCAGTCATCTCGGCGCGGTCGAGGCGGCAAAGGGAGCAGCCGGCGCGGCGCTTGATAAGGTCAGTCATCTCGGCGCGGTCGAGGCGGCAAAGGAAGCGGCCGGCGCGGCGCTGGATAAGGTCAGTCATCTCGGCGCGGTCGAGGCGGCAAAGGAAGCGGCCGGAACGGCGCTGGATAAGGCGGGAAGCACAAGGACGGTCAAGGCCGTAAAAAATGCCGTCGTCAGAGTCCGCTCCTTCTGGAACAGAGAAAAGGAAGAAAACGGGCCGGAGGCTGAGGAAGCGAAATAAGGAAAGCCGCCGCTCTTTACGGATACGGACCGGAAAGCCGCCGGGCAAAAGGCCGCCCCCCGGGCGGCTTTTGTTTTGCGGAAAAACGAAAGGGAAAAGAGAAAAACAGCAGTGAAAACAGCAAAATAAAAATCTTTATCCCAACCTTTACAAATGCGGGGAAAAAAAGTAAAATGTGGGCAGTAACCTATGCGGACGCATAAAGAGGAGGAATCGGCTATGTCCACATCATCTCCGTATGCGATAGAAATGTTGCATATCACCAAGAGATTTCCCGGCATCATTGCCAATGATGATGTGACCCTGCGCCTGAAGCAGGGAGAAATACATGCGCTGTTGGGCGAAAACGGCGCCGGCAAATCGACACTGATGTCAGTGCTTTTCGGCTTATATCAGGCAGAAGAGGGCGAGATCCGTGTGCGCGGGGAAAAGGTCGAGATCAAAGACCCCAATGACGCCAATGCGCTCGGGATCGGTATGGTCCATCAGCACTTCAAGCTGGTTGAATGCTTTACGGTCCTTGACAATATCATTTTGGGCGTTGAGACCACGAAGGGCGGCTTCCTGCAGAAGGACGATGCCCGCCGGAAGGTAATGGAGCTTTCCGACAAATACGGGCTCCGCGTCGATCCGGACGCCAAGATCCAGGATATTACCGTCGGCATGCAGCAGCGTAC
>JAZRYN010000118.1:0-3381 GCA_045600745.1 Lachnospiraceae bacterium | reverse complement strand
TCTTCTGCGCCGCTGCCTTCGCTTTCATTTCCTGCATATAGTTGCTCATGTTCATCCTCCGGCATTTACTTGATAATTTGGCGGCTTACCCGTCTAAATGTCCGGTAATATTGTAGCAACATGGTTTTCATAATTCAAGGTCTTTCGGGATTTTTTCGGGATCCGGGATTTTTTTGGTTTTTTTCGCCGGGCAGAGCGATAAAGCAAGCCGTTCTCAAAAACTTGTGATATAATCATCATGCGTTTTTTAAGACGGAGGATGCAGGGATGAAAATGATCGTCGGCCTGGGCAATCCGGGCAAAAAATATGAGAAGACACGCCACAATGTGGGCTGGGAAACGCTGGACAAGGTGGCGGAAGCCGCCGGGATCCGGGTCAACGTCAACCGCTGCAGCGGCCTGACCGGTATGGGCGTGATCGCCGGGGAAAAGGTGCTCCTTGTCAAGCCGCTTACCTATATGAATCTTTCCGGAAGCTGCGTGCAGCCGCTTGCCGCCTACTACAAGCTCGCGCCGGAGGATATTCTGGTGCTCTGCGACGATGTAAATCTGCCGCTCGGGCGGCTGCGTTTCCGGAAGACCGGCAGCGCCGGCGGCCACAACGGACTGAAGGACATCATCCTGCGGCTTTCGAGTGATGCTTTCCCGCGCCTGCGGCTCGGCGTCGGCGGACCGCCGGAGGGAATCGACCTCATCAGCCATGTGCTGATGCCCTTTACCGGGGAGGACGCAAAAGCGGCGGAGGAGCTGGAAAAGACAGCGGTCAAAGCCGTGCTCTGCTTTCTCTCGGACGGGCCGGACAAGGTCATGAACGAATACAACAAAAAGCCGGAGCCGGCGAACTTATAAATGATCTCTCAAGAGGAACCTCCGGCGGCGGCCGGCAAACTTCCGTCTTGCTTCCCCCGCGCTCTTGTGCTATAACTGGCGCATGGCAAGATACTTTCAGAATCCGCTGACCGCATCGTCAGCCTACAGGGAATGGAACGGAGCCCTTCGGGAAGGAAGGGCTCCTGTTTGCCTGTCCGGAAATGTTGATTCCCAGATCATGCATCTGGCCGCGGAGCTGACAAGGGACTACCCGCGGGTGCTCGTTTTGACCTATAACGAGATCAGGGCCAAGGAGCTCTGCGAGGATGCGCAGGCTTTTCTTTCCTTGCCGCCCTCTCTGTATCCCGCACGCGATCTTCTCTTCTTCGGCGCGGACATTTCCGGCTCGCTGCTTGCCGGAGAGCGCATGCGCATCCTGAAGCAGCTGCTGGAGCAGGAAAGGGCGTTCGTGGTGACCACGGCGGATGCTCTGCTTGACCGCCTCGCCTCGCCTTCTTTTCTGAAAAAAAACGTTATCCGCCTGGAAAGCGGCAGCTCCTACGATCTTGATGCGCTCACGCGCAGGCTGGCCGGGCTCGGCTTTGTCCGCACAGAGGTCGTGGATATGCCCGGCGAATTTGCCGTGCGGGGAGGCATCCTTGATCTTTATCCGCTGACGGAGGAAAATCCGGTCCGCGCAGAATTCTGGGATGACGAGATCGATGCTATCCGGAGCTTCGATCCGGTCAGTCAGCGTTCTCTGGAAAATCTGAACGCATTTACCGTTTACCCCGCCTTGGAAAGCGGCCGCGAGGACGGCTGTCTGCTCGACTATTTCGGAGAAAGCGACTGTCTGGTGTTAGATGAGCCGGAGCGGATACGGGAGCGGGCGGAAGCCGTGGCCAAGGAGTATCAGGAGAGCATGCTCCGGCGTCTGGAGGAGGCCAGGGCGAAGGGCGCGGAGACGCTGTCCTTCCCGGCATTGCATGAAGTCCCCCGGCTTCTTGAAGAGCTTGACCGTCCCCACTGCCTGATCCTGACCGGGCTCGATTACCGGGACGACCCCGTAAAGGCCGGCCTGCACGATCATGTCGACGCCCGGGCGCTGCCCTCCTATGCCGGTCATTTTGACCTGCTGCTCAAGGATCTCGAAAAGGCCAAAAAGGAAAAGACCCGCACCGTACTGCTCTGCGGGTCGCGGGCAAAGGCCGAGCGCCTTTCTCACGATCTTGCGGACTACGGCCTCAACGCGTTCTATGCGGAGGAAGAGGAGCGGGAGGTCATGCCCGGTCAGATCCTTGTGACCTACGGCAGCATCCACAAAAGCTTTGCCTATCCGCCGTTAAAATTTTCCGTGCTTTCCGAAGGCGACGTCTTCGGCAGACGCCGCGCAAAGAAGCGCCGGAGCTTTTCCTCCGGCGGCAGCAGGATCAGCAGCGTAGGCGACCTGCAGCCCGGCGATTATGTGATCCACGAGGATCACGGTCTGGGCATTTACCGCGGCATCGAAAAGAAGATCGTCGATAATATCGAACGCGATTATTTTAAGATCACGTACCGGGACGGCGGCAATCTGTACGCGCCCGTGACCCAGCTGAACCGGATCGAAAAATACGCCTCCGCGGACGCCGATCCGCCGCCCTCGCTGAACCGCCTCGGCGGAGCCGAATGGGGCAAGACCAAGACCCGGGTCAAAAAGGCCGTGGCCGATATCGCCAGGGATCTGGTCGCGTTATATGCGGCAAGGGCTCACGCCAGGGGCTATGTCTATGAACCCGACACCATATGGCAGCGGGAATTTGAGGAACAATTTCCTTACGAAGAAACAGAAGATCAGCTTAAAGCCATACAAGCAGTGAAAAATGACATGGAGACCGGGAAGGTCATGGACCGGCTCATCTGCGGCGACGTCGGCTTCGGCAAGACGGAGATTGCTCTGCGGGCCGCCTTCAAGGCCGTGCAGGAAAGCAAGCAGGTCGCCTACCTCGTTCCGACCACGATCCTGGCTAAGCAGCACTACCAGACCTTTGCCGAGCGCATGAAGAACTATCCCGTGCGCGTTGCCATGCTCTCGCGCTTCCGCTCGCCCGCCGCCCTGCAAAAAACCGTAAGCGAGTTAAAGCGCGGCGCCGTCGATATCGTCATCGGCACCCACAGGCTGCTGTCCCGGGACGTTGCCTTCAAGGATCTGGGGCTTCTCATCATCGACGAGGAGCAGCGCTTCGGCGTGGCCGACAAGGAAAAGATCAAAAAGCTGAAGGAAAATGTCGATGTTCTCTCGCTGACCGCAACGCCGATCCCGCGGACCCTCCACATGAGCCTGATCGGGATACGCGACATGAGTCTCCTGGAAGAGCCGCCCATGGACCGCGTGCCCATCCAGACCTATGTTGCGGAGTACAGCGACGAGATCGCCCGGGAAGCGATCGCCCGCGAGCTTGCCCGCGGCGGTCAGGTCTACTATGTATCCAACAAGGTGAAAAATATCGCCGAGGTGACCGCACACGTTCAAAGCCTCGCGCCTGAGGCCAGCGTGGCTTTTGCCCACGGGCAGATGAAGGAGCGCGAGCT
>JAZRYN010000117.1:0-8079 GCA_045600745.1 Lachnospiraceae bacterium | reverse complement strand
CGTCCAATACCGCGGCTCCTTTACCGAAAATTCGGCACAGCCTCCGGAAACAGGGTATTCCTCCCCGTTTTCCTTTACGACAAGTCTTCCGTCCTCCGCTCCCTCCGCATATATGCGCACGCGGCTGCCGTCCGTGTTTATCTCGAGCCGGCCGATATATTTTTCGGGGACCGTCTCGAGCCAGACCGTCTGCCAAACGCCGCTGACCGGCGTATACCACATTCCGCCGCGCTTTTTCTTCTGCTTCCCCCAGGGAAGACGGTGACTCAAGCTGTCGGTCACCCGAAGCGTAAGCGTGTTTTCGCCCGCCTTGATGCAGCCGGTCACATCGAAGGAAAAAGGCAGATACCCGCCCTCGTGACGGCCTAACGGCACGTCGTTCAAAAAGACCTCCGCGATCTGATCGACCGCGCCGAAATGCAGCAGGACACGTTCGCCGCTTCCTGCTCCTTCGTGGGAAAAGACCCTGCGGTAATAAAAAAGGCTCTCCTTGATCTCGCGTTTGATTCCGGAAAGCAGGCTTTCCGGGCAAAAAGGGACAAGGATCTGCTCGCCGAAGGAAGGATCTGTTCCGAAATCCCAGAGGCCGTTCAGGCAGATCCAGTTGTCGCGCACCATTTGCGGACGCGGATAGGCCTGCCAGGGGATGGCGTCCTGCTTTTCACCGGCTTCGGTCAGTAAATGACGGATCATAACGCTCCTTTAACGCAGCTGCGGGGATGTTTCCTCATTGGATCAGCATGGCATCGCCAAAGCTGAAAAATCTGTATTTTTCCCTGATTGCCTCCTCATAGGCGGCAAGAATATGCTCTCTGCCCGCAAGGGCCGAAACAAGCATCACCAGCGTCGATTTCGGCAGGTGAAAATTGGTAATGAGGGCATCGACCATTTTGAAGCGGTATCCGGGATAGATAAAAATATCCGTCCAGCCGCTTGAAGCCGCGATCGTACCGTCCTCGCGGGAGGCGCTTTCCAGCGTCCGGCAGCTCGTGGTGCCGACGGCAATGATGCGTCCGCCGCTTGTTTTTGTTCCGTTTATCATGGCAGCGGCTTCCTCGCTCACCCGGTAGTATTCGGAATGCATGTGGTGCTCTTCCACGGTCTCCTCTTTGACCGGTCTGAAGGTACCGAGGCCGACGTGCAGGGTGATCTCCGCGATGGCGATCCCCTTTTCTCTGATCTCATCAAGCAGCTCAGCGGTAAAATGAAGACCGGCCGTCGGCGCCGCCGCACTGCCGTCATAACGTGCATAGACCGTCTGATAGCGGTTTTTATCCTTTAATTCATGGGTAATGTAAGGCGGAAGGGGCATCTGGCCGAGCTTGTCCAGGATCTCTTCAAATATTCCGTCAAAGGAGAAACGGATGATACGGTTGCCATCATCGACAACATCCAGCACCTCCGCGCGAAGCAGTCCGTCACCGAAGATGAGCTTTGTTCCGGGTCTGGCCTTTTTGCCCGGCTTGACAAGCGTTTCCCAGCAGTTTTCGGCATGATCGACCCGCTTGAGCAGGAGCACCTCGACCGCCGCACCGGTCTCCTCACGATGACCGATCAATCTGGCCGGGATCACCTTGGTATTGTTGATCACCAGGCAGTCTCCCGGACGAAGAAGCGACGGGATCTCCCGAAAAACATGGTGCTCCGTGGCACCGCTTTCCTTATCGAGAACAAGCAGTCTCGAGGCCGCCCGGTCAGTGAGCGGGTCTTGAGCGATCAGCTCCTTGGGAAGCTCATAATCAAATTCTGAAAGGTTCATCACTTATCCTTTATCATACAACGACCCGAGAACTTCTTCCCGGGTCGTCGGTCTGTCACGTTGTTGTCAGCGGGATAAACATCAATCCCATTTGATCTTGGAAAACTCATCGACCGTGTACTGCTTGCTGATATAGCCTTCCTTGTTGGTGCAGTTCTGTGCCTGACCGCTGGAGGGATTCGTTTTCACATCGTCTCTGACCTTCAGCCATTCGCCGGTATCTTCAAGGACCGTTACGCAATAACCGCGCTGCAGATCCGCAAGCTTCTCGGCTTCGGTTGAAGCGCTTGCTCTGAGCCGCAGGGAAGAGGACGAAACGAAGACGACATTTCCCGCCGGCGCAGGTTCCTCCGGCGTAGAATCCGGCTCCTCCTTCGTGGATGAGGGATCCTCTCCGGACTCGCTATCGCTCTCGGAAGGCACCGTATAATAATTGCCGTCCTTGATGTTCTGAAGGTACTGCTGCAGTATGCTGTTCGAATTGACCGCGTTATTATAGCGGGCCTGAATATCGGCGACAGTCGTATCGGCAAGAAGTCCGCCAGCTGCCTTGACATATTCGTTGATGTCTTTGCTGCCCTCCTGCCCCAGCTCGGTCGTTGTCATCAGACGGAGGTTTCCGGTCTCGTCAGGCTTAGCGTAGAACCAGCCGATGGTCGGGACCGATGTTCCTTTCAGCATCTCCAGTCCTGTGTCATAGGTCGCACAGATAACCGCCTCGTTCTTGTTGATGCCGGGATACTGCTGCAGCGAAATATTGGTGTAATCGCTGTAGATCGTCGCTTCGAGACCGATCACGGAGCCGTTGACTCTTGCGTCCTGAACAAGGACCAAGCGCATGGCGTCGGCGTCGCCGTCCTTCTTGGCGGCGAAATAGCTGTCCATCAGCGTTTTGACCTTGCTGTCTGCCTCGACCGCTGTCCAGGCCTTCTCCTCTTGCTTTCCGCATTGGGAAAGAAGCACCACAACGAGCGCTACCAGTAAAACGGCGGCGGCGATCAACGCGATCAGCCTCCAGTTCAGATCGAAGCTGCTGCGCTTTTTCTTTTTTGCCGCGGTTTTTCTTGCCGCAGGTCTTCTTGCTGCCGTAGCAGGCCGCTTTGCCGCAGGCGCTGCCGACTGCTCCGCTTCATCCGGCTGCTTTGCGGCAGCCGCCTTCTTTTTGGGCGTCTCATCACGTACAAAAATGACCGGCTGGATGTCTTTATCGGATCTTTCATAATCCTGATTGGTGAAATCGATATCGGTGAAGTCCGAATCGGTATCATCAAGATTGAAGTTCCACTTGAATTCATTGCTGTTTTTGTCTGCCATGATAAACTCCTCTGCTATCTGTACAAATCAAAAATATCGGTTGATCGTAAACCTTTTATATTATAGCGAAGAGCGGAATAAATGTCAAAACTTTTCACGAAACTCTTGCGATTAATTCCAAACTGGTGTATGATGCTCATGCACGCACCAGTAGCTCAGTGGATAGAGCGGCGGCCTCCGGAGCCACAGACGTAGGTTCGATTCCTATCTGGTGTATTTTCTTTTCTCTCTTTTTTCATGCGGACCGAACGACCGATCCACAGGCTTTTTTGTTGTGAAAAAAGGAGAAACAAATGGATTTTGCCGGTTTTTTCAAGCTTCTGCAGGAGGAATTGTTCCGTGAACTGCCGGCCTTTGCCGACATACGCTTAAACGATCGCGGTTCCGGACACGGTGGGGTCATCATCCGGACTCCTTCAGACCTTTTCTCCTTCCTCATCCCGCTTGACCGATATTTTGAGGCTTTCCGGAAAGGGGCTTCTCTTGCGGAAGTTACCGCTGAGATCCTTTCTGTATACGGTATGGAATCGCTTCATCCGCTCTATTCGGCCGAGGACTTCCCGAGCCGCAGGGATTTTCTTGCCGGGCTCAGGCTGCAGCCGGCTTCGCTAAAGCATTCCCGGCGCGCTCTGGAGGCTCTGCCGCATGTTATCCGTTACGGTATCGCCTTCCTTTTGACCGTCAGCATTCCCGCGCCCGGCGAAAAGCTCGGGACTTCACCGGTAACGGAGCCTGTGCTGAAGCATTTTGGGCTGAGCACGGAGACCGCCGTGTCGGCGGCTCTCGGAAATCTGCAGCGTCTTATGCCGGCTGTCATGCTCCCTCTTTATGAATACCTGGAACGGCTGTCCGATATCGACCCGGAATTAAAGCACCGTCTTTCCTCCTCCGCTCTCGATCCGAAGCATCACGACTTTCGCATTCTGACGAACCGAAGCAGTGAATTCGGCGCCGCCGCATTGCTTTATCCCGGGATCACGGAGAAGCTGTACCGTTCCTTCGGCGAATACTATCTTCTTCCCTCCAGCGTCCACGAGGTTCTGATCCTACCCTGCGCCGAGGAGGTCAGTCCGCTCGTCCTGAAGGGCCTTATCCGGACCGTCAACCATTCGCTTGCCAGTACGCAGATGATCCTGTCTGACGAGCTGTATCGTTATGATGAGAGAGATGGCCTCCATACAGTTTGAGCGTTTCCTTTTGCCGCTTATTTCCGCTTGACTTTTTTCCTCCTTCGCGTAAGATGGAAACTGTGGTTTTCACAGGCAGGAGGATGAAGATGTTCGCCATAGGCTTTGACAATGATCTGTACCTTCGGAAGCAGTCCGAAATGATACGAAAAAGAATCGACCAGTTCGGCGGGAAGCTCTATCTCGAATTCGGCGGGAAGCTCTTCGACGATTATCATGCAGCCCGTGTTCTGCCCGGTTTTCATCCGGACAGCAAGATCAAGATGCTTTCCCAGCTTGCGGATAAGGCCGAGATCGTCATTGTCATCAACGCCAACGATATCGAAAAAAACAAGGTGCGGGGCGATCTGGGCATCACCTATGACCTTGACGTTCTGCGTCTCATCGACGCCTTCCGCGGGAACGGCCTTACCGTCGGCAGCGTAGTCCTGACCAGATACACCGGTCAGCCGGCAGCCGACGCTTTTTATACCCGTCTGATCAATCTCGGGGTAAAATGCTATCATCATTATCCGATCGAAGGCTATCCGCTGGACGTGGAAAATATCGTCAGTGAAAACGGCTTCGGCAAAAATGATTATATTGAAACGAGCCGCGAGCTCGTCGTGATCACCGCGCCGGGGCCCGGCAGCGGCAAAATGGCGACCTGCCTCAGTCAGCTCTACCACGAAAACAAGCACGGGATCAAAGCCGGCTACGCCAAGTTCGAGACCTTCCCGATCTGGAATCTTCCGCTTAAGCATCCGGTCAATCTGGCCTATGAAGCGGCGACTGCCGACCTTAATGACGTTAATATGATCGACCCCTTCCACCTCGAAGCCTACGGAACGACCACCGTCAATTACAACCGCGACGTGGAGATCTTCCCTGTCCTGCAGGCGATATTCCGCGAAATATACGGAAAAAGTCCCTATCAGTCACCGACGGATATGGGCGTCAATATGGTCGGCTACTGCATCATCGATGATAAGATCGTTCAGAATGCGGCAGATCAGGAGATCATCCGCCGTTACTATACCGCGCTTTGCGATAAGCGGATCGGCTACGGCTCCGATGATATCATCGGAAAGATCCGCCTGGTCATGCAGCAGGCAAATATTGCCGTCGAGGACCGACAGGTCGTTCATGCTGCACTGGAAAAGGCCGAGCAGACCGGCGGCCCTGCCATGGCGCTTGAATTAAACGACGGACGCATGATAACCGGAAAGACCTCTCCGCTGCTCGGCGCTGCCTCAGCCTGTCTGCTGAATGCTCTGAAGGTGCTCGGAGGCATTCCCGACGATAAGCTCCTCATGGCGCCCGATGTAATCGAGCCGATCTGCCATCTGAAAACAGCCCACCTCGGCAATCATAATCCCCGGCTTCATACCGATGAGGTCCTGATCGCGCTTTCGATCTGCGCCAGCACGGATCCGGTCGCCGAGCAAGCCATGGAGCAGCTTTCCAACCTTTACGGCAGTGAAGCCCATTCCACGGTCATTCTCTCCGAGGTCGATGTGAACACCTTCAAAAAGCTGGGCATTCACCTGACCTGCGAGCCGAAGCATCAGACCAAAAAGCTGTATCACGGACACTGACTCTTCTTACCTGTAAGCCGCGCAAAAGCCGTGAGGCTGCCTGCCGGCAAGCATTTAAAGCCTTAAAAACTGCCGCCGAATGAAGCCACGGATGGATAAGGAAGTATTGGGGTTGTTCGGTAAAATTTAATATGCCGATATATCGACAAATC
This sequence comes from Lachnospiraceae bacterium, assembly GCA_045600745.1. Taxonomy (GTDB): domain Bacteria; phylum Bacillota; class Clostridia; order Lachnospirales; family Lachnospiraceae; genus UBA6987. The sequence goes on along the minus strand of JAZRYN010000117.1, from coordinate 2,090 downwards.
CGGATTCGTGGAGGTAAATGATGAGAGCGCCGTATCAAATATTAGCAATACCATACAAAAGAACTCCGGAGCTTTTATTCTGCATTTTTCGCCGAGCGGATTGCGACCAATACCAATTTGTAGCAGGCGGTGGTGAAGACAATGAATCGCCTCTTGACGCAGCCGTTCGGGAAATAAGAGAAGAAGCCGGTGTAACAGCAGCATTAGTCATTTCACTTACATCAATGGCATATCTCCCTGTAAATGTGATTTCGGAAAAACATAGGAGATTATGGAGTAAAGACATATATGTTATTCCCGAGTATGCGTTTGGTTTTGAATGTGATAAAGGTATCCGTTTGTCAGATGAGCACATTGACTTTGAATGGCTAAATTATGATGAGGCAAAATCAAGATTAACTTGGGACTCGAATAAGACTGCACTATATGAGTTGAACTGTCGTTTGCTTGCAGAATGACAATTCCAGATTTGTATTGTTCGGATGTGGATACTGACAATATGGAAACGCGAAAACAGAATCGATTAAAAGAATATGATTACTCGCAAAACGGGTATTATTTCATAACGATTTGCACGACAAAAAAAAGCAAACTATTATGCGATATATCCGTAGGGGCGAACTGTGTTCGCCCGAAAACGGCTCTGTCTGAAATCGGAAAGCTTGTTGATGAAAATATCGGCCGGTTAAACAGAATTTACGAAAAAGTGCGAGTTGATAAATACGTTGTGATGCCAAACCACGTTCATTTGATTCTGGTAATACAAAGCGGGCGAACACAGTTCGCCCCTACGGTGTCGCGCATTATGAAACAGTTTAAAGGAAAAATCACAAAACAAGTCGGTTTTTGCATTTGGCAGAAATCCTTTTATGATCATGTTATTCGTGACGAAAAGGATTATATGCGAATTTGGGAATATATCGAAAATAATCCCGGGAAATGGGCAGAGGACAAGTATTTTATTTAACAGACAAATCCCGATAGGTCGAGCTAAAAGAAACAACCCGCTGAAAAGGGAACTCTTTTTCAGCGGGTATCTTTGTCTCATATCATAGCAAGTAGGGAAACAATATATATTTTCCCGCTTAAAGCCGAATTGCATCGGCATGTTATTTTAAGGGCAAGCCCCTAATACCCCCACAGCAAGAAAAAATAAATGGGGAAATACTTCCTTATCGCCCCGTAGAGGATCCTCGGCGGCAGTTCTTTTTTAATAAATACGGACGTAATACCAGCCCTCTCCCGCCGGCCATCTTTCGGCAAGGGAGGACACCCATTCCCGACAGCTTTCATCGGATATCCACGCATACCCACAGAGCCTGTCCCATTCCGTCACATAGACCAGCATAAGCTGATCATCTTTTTTCCTGCACATCACAGTGCTTGCCAGAAATTTCAAATGGTTTTCCGTTTGAGGAAGCGCTTCAAGGGATAGCCTTTCCTCGTTGGCAAGCTCCTCCTTCAGCCGGAGGGCGTCCTTTTCGTAAACCGGCCGAACCAGAGCAAAGCGCATCTTTTCCATGGTCTGAAAGGCCGGCTTCATTATGCCCGGAGCTTCCGAAAGCAGCAAAGCAAGGGTGAGCAGCACGCTGAAACCGACGCCGGTAAGCGCTCTTGCTGTACTTTTTCTGTCATACACGGAGGTAAAAACAAGCAGGACAAAAATGCCGAGGGCAAAAATCGTCCGGAAGCTTCTCTGCGCCACAAGGTAGGCAGCAAGAAGCACAAACAGAATAAGGAGCAGACTGATTCGGAAGGCCCGGTTATTTTTTCGTCTCATAGGCGTTATCCCCGCTTAAAAGGCGAGCCCTGCCTTGCTGCAGAGAAGTCAAAAACGGGTTTTCGCTTTGATCTTCCGTTAAAACCATGTTGAGCCGTTCTGCCATGAATTCTTCCGTGATTTCGGGGCTTTGGAAGGTTTCCGTCTCACTGTCCCAAACAAGGGTGCCCCAGTGAAGATTCAGGTTCACGATGGGTGTCAGTTCTCTCAGCGTATCGGCATAAGGAAGGATGTCTTCATCAGCCAGGGAAAGGTCTAAAACAAGATAACCTGACGGATCAAAGGTGAGAACGCCTTTTCTGCAGGCATT
>JAZRYN010000116.1:0-2108 GCA_045600745.1 Lachnospiraceae bacterium | reverse complement strand
GTGGAAATATTAAAGCGTTTCGATGAGGTCAAAAATAAATTCAGGATACCTACTCAGATCTGCGTTTTAGGTCATATCACCGCTCAGATTGAGGCCGTAAAAAAGGGAGCTCCCTGCGACATGATCTTTCAGTCAATCGCGGGAAGCGAAAAAGGAAACACGGCCTTCGGCTTCGGTGCTTCCACAGTTCGTGAGGCCTATCAGGTGCTTAAGGAAAAAGGAACGGCGCACGGCCCGAATCTTCTTTATTTTGAGACCGGACAGGGAAGCGAGCTTTCGTCTGACGCTCATTTCGGGTCAGATCAGGTCACTATGGAATCGCGCTGCTACGCTTTTGCAAGGGAATTTCATCCCTTTATGGTAAATACGGTCGTCGGCTTTATCGGGCCCGAATACCTCTACGACAGCAAGCAGATCATCCGCGCGGGACTTGAAGATCACTTCATGGCAAAGCTTTCGGGCGTTCCCATGGGCTGCGACTGCTGCTATACGAACCACATGCAGGCAGACCAGAACGACATCGAGAATCTGGCAGTTCTTCTTGCAGCCGCAGGCGTCAACTATGTTATCGGCGTGCCGACGAGCGACGATATAATGCTCAACTATCAGACCAATGCCTATCACGATACGGCAACAGTACGCGAGATTCTGGGGCTGCGTCCTATTCGCGAATTCGAGAGCTGGCTTGAAGAATACGGCATAATGCAAAACGGCAGACTCACAAGGCGTGCCGGAGATCCTACGATTTTCACATTTTAAATTCGGAGAGCATAAATGCTTACACAGGAACAGATCGATCAGATAGCAGAAATAATAGCGGCAAAAATCCGCTCAAAGCAGACCGCTTTGCCAGAGCACACGCAGATATCCGCTTTGGGTGCATACGGCGGTGAGCACGATGTCGTGATCACCGAGGACATAGTTTCCGAGGCGGTCAAGGCAAGGGCAATGCTCGAAAACCCCGAAAATCCGGACGCCCTTGCAAGAATGAAAAGAAGCACCAACGCCCGTATCGGTGTCGACCGTGTAGGGCCAAGGCTCAATACAAAGACCATGCTGACGCTTCGCGCAGACCACGCTCAGGCAAGAGACTCCGTCTTTGCCGATGTAGATGCGCAGCTTTTGAAGCGTCTCGGGCTTTTTGCCGTAAGAAGCCGCTGCGAGGATAAAAACCAGTACATTACCCGTCCTGATCTTGGCAGACTTCTTTCCGAAGAGAGCATCGAGGTCATTGAACAGAAATGCGTTAAAAATCCCGATGTTCAGATCATCGCAGCAGACGGTTTAAGCTCCGCCGCAATAGAGGCAAACCTTGAGAACATTCTTCCGGTGCTCAAAGAGGGGCTTGAGGATAAGGGTCTTAAGGTCGGAACACCCTTCTTCGTAAAGTACGGAAGAGTCGGAATAGAAGACCATATCGCCGAAATTCTCGGCGCGACTCTTGTTATGATATTGATAGGAGAACGCCCGGGTCTTGCCACCGCAGAATCGATGAGCGCTTACATGGTCTACAATTCGCATGTCGGGATACCCGAGGCAAAGCGGACTGTGGTTTCAAATATCCACAAAAACGGGCTCATGGCTGTTGAAGCCGGAGCATATATAGTCGATGTTGCCTGCGAGATACTCGAAAAGAGGGCGAGCGGCGTCGATCTTCAGGCAAGGAGGTAGGGCATGACCGGAGAAGCTATTCAGACCAGAGTGCTCAGCGCACAGATCATACCGAATGCCGAAGAGGCTATGCTCAGAAGCCTTAATGTTCCAAACGGACACATGAGCCTCGGCCTTATAACAACGGATTGCGACGATGTTTCGTATGCGGCCCTGGACGAGGCAACCAAGAAGGCGGATGTAACTGTCGTGTACGCAAAAAGCATGTACGCAGGTTCGTCCAACGCAAGCACCGCCCTCGCGGGAGAATTCATAGGTATCATATCATCCGATGACCCGTCCGAGGTAAGAAGCGGGCTTGATGCCGCGATACGGTATATAAACGAAGACGCGCATTTTTACAAGGCAAACGACGAAGGAAGCGTAGTTTACTTTGCGCAGCTTATCTCAAAGACCGGAAGCTATCTTTCATCGGTTGCGGGCGTTGCCGAAGGAAC
>JAZRYN010000115.1:0-5999 GCA_045600745.1 Lachnospiraceae bacterium | reverse complement strand
CGTTAGAGCAGGGGAAGGACGTGCTGGCATTGCCGGGGCGGGTGGGCGATCCCCTCAGCGAGGGCTGCAACCAGCTGATCCGGCAGGGAGCGGGGATCCTGACCGGCGCTGACTGCGTGCGGCAGCTGCTGGGAGCAGGAGGCGGCGCTTCGCCGGAAAAGGAGCCTTCGGGGAAGGCGCGGGAAAAGAGAGGAGAGGCCCCCGCCGCCCAAAAGAGCGCCGAAACGCTTTCATCCCGGGAAAAAAGCATTTTCCGTTTGCTGTCCCGGGATCCGGTCCATCTGGAAGAGCTGATGAGAAAGAGCGGCCTTTCCCTTGGCGAGATCAGCCTTTCGCTGCTTTCGCTCGAGGAGGAAGGCCTGATAAAGCCGATCAGCGGCGGCCTATATATTAAGGCTTTCTGAAAAAAGATCTTTTGCCGAAAAAGCATTAAAAATAGGCTTGCATTCCTTAGATAAATAAGCTATAGTGCATTTCACTGCTAATTATCAGGAGTGAAAGAATGTCCGCTCGCCCTTTGATCATTGTGGAATCTCCCACAAAAGTTAAAACCATTAAACGTTTCCTTGGCTCCGGCTATGACGTGGAAGCCTCCGGCGGCCACGTCCGGGATCTGCCGAAGAGCCGCATGGGTATCGATATCGAACATGATTATGAGCCGAGCTATATCTCGATCCGCGGTAAGGGGGACACCATCCGCAAGCTGAAGGATAAAGCCAAAAAGGCTTCGCGGGTATATCTGGCGACCGACCCGGACCGCGAAGGCGAAGCGATCGCCTGGCATCTGCAGACGATCCTTAAGGACGCTGCGCCGGAGTGCCGCCGCATCAGCTTCAATGAGATCACTAAGACTGCCGTGAAGAATGCGATCGCCTCTCCGCGCCCCATCGACGGCGATCTGGTCGATGCGCAGCAGGCCCGCCGCGCACTCGACCGCGTGACGGGCTATTCGGTCAGCCCGCTGCTGTGGAAAAAGGTCAAGAGAGGGCTGTCGGCAGGCCGAGTGCAGTCCTCCACACTGAACCTTATCTGTGTTCGGGAAAAGGAGATCGAGGATTTTGACCCGGAGGAATACTGGAGCCTCGACGTTTCTCTTGCGGTGTCCGGCCGGAAGGACCGGCTGACGCTGCAGCTTGACACGAAGAACAGACCGCTGCCGAACGAGGCTGCGGTAAAGGCGCTGCTTTCGGAGCTTGAAGGAAAGAGCTTTACGCTGACGGAAAAGGAGACTTTGCGCAAGCATACGCGTGCGCCGCTTCCCTTTACGACCAGCACGATGCAGCAGGAGGCTTCGCGCGTTCTGAATTTTTCGCCCTCCAAGACCATGCGGATCGCCCAGACCCTGTATGAGGGCGTCCGGCTCGAGGAGGGAACGGTCGGCCTCATCACCTACCTCAGAACGGACAGCACCCGTATCTCACAGGAGGCGGACGCTGCCGCGCGCGAGTATATCCGTGAAACCTACGGAAGCCGTTACATCGGCAGGCATGAAAATGCGGCAAAGCCGGGGGAGCGCATTCAGGACGCTCACGAGGCCATTCGCCCGAGCAGCATTGAAAGGACGCCGCAGCAGATAAGGGCTGCGCTCGGCCGTGATGAATACCGCCTGTACAAGCTGATCTGGGAACGCTTTGCGGCAAGCCGGATGGCGGATTACGAATATGACTCCACGCGGCTGACACTGAGTGCCGGCGACTGTGAATTCCGCACATCGGCGGCGGCGCCGGTCTTTGACGGCTTCCGCATGGTCTATTCGGCGGAGGAGGAAAAGGCCAAAAAAGACAAAGCCCTGCAGGGCATCAGTGAGAGCTCCTGCTTTACGGATCCGGAATACGAGCCGAAGCAGCATTTTACCCAGCCGCTTCCGCATTACACCGAAGCGTCACTGGTGCAGGCCATGGAGGCCTGCGGCATCGGCAGGCCCAGCACCTATGCGCCGACGATCGCCACGCTGACCGACCGCCACTATATCCTGAAGGAGGGCCGGAACCTGTTCGTGACTGAGCTCGGCGAGGCGGTCAACGGCATTATCCTGCAGTCCGTTCCCATGCTGGCGGACAAGAAATTTACCGCGGAAATGGAAGAAGAGCTGGATAAGGTCGCCGAGGGCGACATCGGCTGGAAGCAGGTGCTCCGGGAATTCTGCCCGCCCTTCCTGAAAAACGTGGAGGCCGCCTCGAAGGAGCTTGAGCGGGTGAAGGTCGCCGATGAGGAAAGCGATGAGGTCTGCGAGCTCTGCGGACGGAAAATGGTGATCAAATTCGGCCCTCACGGCCGCTTTCTGGCGTGCCCCGGCTTTCCGGAATGCCGCAACACAAAACCGCTGTTGGAAAAGGCAGGCTGCAAATGCCCGAAGTGCGGCGGTGAGCTGATCATCCGCAAGACGAAGAAGGGCAGGCGTTTCTACGCCTGCGAGAACGCCCCGGCCTGCGATTACATGAGCTGGAACCGCCCGAAGGCGGGAGCCGCGGATGGCGCGAGCAAGGAAAAATAAACAGCTCACCCACGAAAAGCGCGACAATTTCTTTTGAAATTATTAAAAAACTATCGATTTTAGAAAATAACCGAAAAATATATTGAATTTTTTTCAAATCGGCACTATACTACTACAGTGCCGGTTTGTTCTTTCGGCGAATAAAAGAAAAAAGGAGCTTCCTATGAGTGTAGAACTGCTGGACCGTATCCGCAAGATCAACAAATTACTTCATAACAATACTTCCAATGTTTTTGTGTTTAACGATATCTGCCATGCGCTGAGTGACGCCATGGACTCCAATGTGCTCGTCATGAGCCGCAAAGGAAAGATACTCGGTCTCGGCAACACCGATCCGGAGCTGGCGAGCGAGGCATGGCTCTCGGCCTCGGTCGGCGTGTTCATCGACAAGAGCATGAACGAGCGTCTGCTGAACATCCTTTCGACGCAGGAGAACGTTCATCTGGAGACCCTCGGCTTTGACGCCGAGGCAAACCGGACGTACCGCGTGATCGTTACCCCGATCGCCATAGCCGGCGAACGTCTGGGAACCTTTTTCATTTACCGCAAAGGCGAGGATTACGGGATCGACGATATCATCCTTGCCGAATACGGGACGGCGGTGATCGGTCTGGAAATGGTCCGTGCCATGGATGAGGAAAATGCGGCAGAGCTGCGCCGCAAGCAGGGCGTGCGTTCCGCGATCAGCACGCTGAGCACGAGTGAGCTGGACGCTATCCGCTGCATCTTAGATGAAATGAACGGCAGCGAGGGCATTCTTGTGGCAAGCAAGATCGCCGACCGCGTGGGGATCACCCGCTCCGTGATCGTCAACGCGCTTCGCAAGCTGGAGAGCGCGGGGGTGATCGAATCCCGCTCCTCGGGAATGAAGGGAACTTATATCAAGATCAAGAACGATCTGATCAGAGAAGAGATCAAGCAGGACATCGAGGCGTAAGCCCCATAGCCGCCTGCCGGAGCTGCAGACCGCGGAGAAAAGGGAGAGGTGACCATGAAAAACGAGATCATAGCATGGATCAGGAAATATTTTGCGGCGCAGGGCGATCCGCCTGCGGTGATCGGGATCTCGGGCGGAACGGACTCGTCGGTGACAGCTGCCCTGCTGTGCGAGGCGCTCGGCCCGGAACGGGTCTACGGCGTGCTTATGCCCTGCGGCAGGCAGCATGATATCGATGTTTCCCTGGCGTTAGTCGATCATTTGAAGATGCCGTACCGCGTTGTCAATATCGAGGAGGCGGTAAAGGCGCTGGCCCGGCCCATCGGGGAGGTCATGGACTGCGACCCGAATGAAAATGATGCGTATAAGACCAATACGCCGGCCCGAGTGCGCATGACGGTGCTCTACGGGATCTGCGCCCTGCTCGGCGGCCGGGTCGCCAACACCTGCAACCTCTCCGAGGACTATGTGGGCTATTCGACCAAATTCGGCGACGCCGCGGGCGATTTTTCAGTGCTTTCCGCTTTTACCAAGACCGAGGTGCGCGAGATCGGAAGGGAGCTCGGTCTGCCGGCCCTCTTTGTCGAAAAGGTCCCGGAGGACGGCATGAGCGGCCGCTCGGATGAGGAAAAGCTCGGCTTTACCTACGAGGTGTTAGACCGTTACATCCGCACGGGACAGATCGAGGATGCGGCAGTGAAGGCGAAGATCGACCGCATGCACCGGAATAATTTGCACAAGCTGCTGCCGATGCCCGGCTATGGCAAGGAGGAATGCAAATGAAGCTCGACCCGATCGTCATTTCGCTTCTGGATACCGACCTTTATAAGTTCAACATGAATCAGGTGATCTTTCATAAGCACACCAATCTGAACGGGGAGTATCATTTCAAGTGCCGCAACGAGGGGGTCGTTTTCACGCCTGAGATGCTGGCGGAGATCAATGCGCAGATCGACCATCTCTGCAGCCTCCGCTTCAGCAGGCCGGAGTTAGACTATCTGCGGAGCATTCGCTTTATCAAGGACGACTATGTCGAGTTTTTAAGGCTCTGGCATCCGATCCGCGATTATGTCACGACGTCGCTTTCCGATAGCGGCGAATTGAAGGTGCATGTGGACGGGCCGTTATTTTCCGCCATGCAGTTTGAGATCTATCTGCTTGAGATCATCAATGAAGTATATTTCCGGCTGCGCTACGATTACGACGAGCTCCTTGCTTCGGCAAAGAAACGCTTGGAGGATAAGATCGAGGCCTTTCAGGATAAGAAATACACCTTCAAGTTTGCGGAATTCGGCTGCAGGAGGCGGCTCTCCCGGGAATTCGAGGGCTATGCCATTGAAATGCTGGCAAGGGAGACGCGGAATCTGGTCGGGACCTCCAATGTCTATTTCGCCTGGAAATACGGTCTGACGCCGATCGGGACCTATGCGCACGAATATGTCCAGATGTATCAGGGCATAGACAGCATCCCGCTCGCCTATACCAACCACTATGCCATGGAGGACTGGTACGACGAATACCGCGGCGACAACGGAACGGCACTTACCGACACGATCACGACCGACCTGTTCCTGATGGATTTCAACCGGAGCATGGTCAACAACTATTCGGGCGTGCGCCACGATTCCGGCGACCCCTTCGCCTGGGGGGAAAAGATCATATCGCATTACAAGCGCTACGGCGTGGATCCGCGCTCAAAGACCCTGCTGTTTTCGGACAGCCTCAATTTCGACAAGGCGCAGCGCATTTACGACTATTTCAGGAACCGCGTCCGTGTTGCCTTCGGCATCGGGACCTTTGTGGCCAACGATACCTTCGCGGAGCCGCTAAATATCGTGATCAAGCTGCAGTATGTGAACGGCAGGCCGGTCGCCAAGCTGTCGGATGAGCCGGGCAAAACGATGTGTGATGACGAGGCGTATGAGCACTATCTTGAAAATGCCGTGCGCTTCCGTCTGGACAGGGAAAAGAAGGTGGGGAATACGTGAGACCGTATCGTTTGGGACTGGTCCTCGGACGCTTTCAGGGACTGCATATCGGGCATGAGGCGGTCATCCGGAAAGCCCTGTCGCTGTGCGACAGGGTCATCGTGCTGATCGGCTCGGCCGATAGATCCGGCACGCGGCAGAATCCGTTTCCCGTATCGCTCAGACAGGAAATGCTTAGGGCGCTGTTTCCGGTACTGACCAAAAACGGAAGACTGATCCTCGAACCGCTTGACGATCTCGGCGTGGGCAATGTGCCTGCCTGGGGCGACTACGTGCTCCGCCATGCGAAGGAGACGGCAGGCGATGTGGAATGTGTCGTCTACGGAGACGAAGACAAATGCCGGACATGGTTCCCGAATCATCCGGAGCTGAGATATATTTCCGTAAACAGAAGCGTGATCGACATAAATGCAACGAGACTAAGGGAAATCATCCTGAATGGCGACGAGGAAGCCTATCAGAGGTACACGGCAAAGCGGCTGCATCCGTTCTTTCCGGAGCTGAGAACAAGGCTCCTTGCCATTGAGGAAAAGGAGGGAAACGCTCCGGCGCTTACGCAACAAAGCTATGCCTGCGGCAA
>JAZRYN010000114.1:0-6706 GCA_045600745.1 Lachnospiraceae bacterium | reverse complement strand
CCTGTTCCGTATCACTGAACTCCGCCTCCCCGATCTCTAACAACAGCGAGCCGCCGCTGCTCCGGGTCATTTGCCTTAACGTTCCGCTCAGTGTCCCGTACCTTTCCTCTTCCTCGGCAAGCGGCGTTCCTTCTCTCACCGCACGGGTCAGCGGCACGTCCAGGGCGGACAGCATCAGGATCAGGCTGATGTACAGCAGCGCGGCAAAAACAAGCGGCCTCCTCATGGGTCCGCTCCGGGCTGAGCCGTCATAGCTTCCGAACTCTCCCGCCGATCTCCGGGGGAAAGACCTCTTTCCGGCAGCAAAAGCCCGGGCCAGCGGGCCTCCCGGCTCACTTCCTCCGCCGTTTTTTCCTCCGGAAGCTCGCCCACCGTTATCCGTTCCGCCAGCTTGCCGTAGGTTCCCTCCTTGATCCCGGGCACCTTCATCAGATCCTCCGGTGCGCGAAACAAGCCGTGGCTCTTCCGGTACTCCAGAATAGCCGCAGCCTTGGCCGGCCCGATGCCGGGCAGCGTATCCAGCGCCGCCGCATCCGCGGTATTGATATTGACCGTTTCCACCGCCGCGATCGCTTCCGTTTCGGACTGCGCGGGCACAGCCCTCCGTGACTCCTCCCGGGCAGGCACGGCGGCATTTTCCTGCACAGCAAAACCAGCGTCATGATGCCTCGCATACATGCCGCCCGCAAGCAGACAGAGGATAGTCAGCGCGATCCCCGGTATCCGTTTGTTCATGGGCTCCTTCCGGCGCCCGTAATCCCTTCTGTATCTATCAGTATAAAAAACAAGAGCGGAAAATGCAAGCGCAAATTCCGCCTTTTCGACTACGTACAGGAGCTGCCTGCCTCCTGTTTTCTTTCACAGCATTCCTTTTTTCCGCAGATGCCGCAGGTAAAAGAGATAGACAACGGTACTGATCGTCCAGGTGACCGGGTAGATCCAGATCGCCAGCAGGATATTGTGGTAGATCCTGCCGATCGTCATCAGCGTGATCACCCGCACCGCGCACCAGCAGGTCAGCATCACCACCGTCGGCACGACCGGCTTTCCGATCCCTCGCATCACCGCCGAGCTCACATGGGAGAAGCCGCAGAGGCAGAAGAAAAATCCGCAGATCTGCCCGCGCAGCGCCCCGTAGTAGATGACCTCCGGATTCGAATCAAATAGCGCCACAAGAGGCGGGCTGAAAAAGACCATCAGCGCACCGAGCGCTTCGACGACCAGAACAGAAGTGACAAGGCCAAAGCGGATGCCCTTTCTCATGCGGCCCTTTTCGCCCGCGCCCAGATTCTGAGCCACAAAGGTGCTCATCGCCATCGAGAAGGCATTGACCGGCAGGAAAATGAAGCCCTCCAGCTTGGTCGAAGCGCCGATGCCGGCCATGGCGACCTTGCCGAACGAATTGATATACGACTGGATCATCATATTGGCAAGGTCGATCACCGAGGCCTGCAGCGCCGTCGGCAGACCGATCTGTATGATCTGCACCAGCTTCGCCCGGTCAAAGCCGATCTTCTTCGGTTCAAAACGGATCACCTCATCGGTACGGAGAAGCCGCCGCATCACAAGCAGAGCGCTAACAAACTGACCGATGACCGTCGCCAGCGCCGCCCCATCGACGCCCATGCCGAAAAAGCGGATAAAGCTGTAATCGAGGACGGCATTTAACAGGGAGCTGAAGATCAGATAGTACAGCGGATGCTGCGAATCGCCGCTTGCCTGCAGGATGCCCACGAACAGGTTGTAAAAGACCAGTCCCACGCTGCCCGCAAAATAGACGCGCAGATAGAGAGACGCCTCCGGAAAGACGTCTGAGGGCGTCCCCATTACCCGAAGGATCGTCGGCGTAAGCAGCATGCCGGACAGCGTCATTATGCCCGTTGCAACGATGCCCATGGCGACCGTGGTATGCACACTGCGGGAGACCGCCCGTTCATCACCGGCACCGATATCCCGCGCAATGACCACGCCCGCGCCCATGGAAAAGCCCATGAAAAAGCCGACGATCAGATTGAGAATGCTACCTGTCGCCGTGACGGCGGCAAGCGCACTCGTTCCGATCATCTGCCCCACGATCAGTGAATCGACCGTATTGTACATCTGCTGGAACAAGTGACCGATAAAGACAGGGACAGCGAAGCGGACGATCCGCTTCCATACTGTCCCCTCAGTCATCAGATAACTGGTCTTTGCCATGATCTAATCCTTTGATAAGCATTTCCCGAAGACCGCCCCGCAGAGCTGTCCCCGGCACACAGATGCCGACATCTGTCTTCTGCCGCCTTCCTGCGGGACGTTGCCCTGCCCGCGGCAGGAGCTACGAATTCTTACGGCGAAGCATATCCCGTTTTCTCAAGGTCGGGTCAAGAATGCGCTTGCGGATCCTGAGGTGCGACGGCGTCACCTCCAGCAGCTCATCGGTATCGATGAACTGCATGGCCTGTTCAAGGCTCATCACCTTGGCCGGCGTCAGCTTTAAGGCGTCATCCGAGCCAGAGGCACGGGTGTTGGTCAGCTGCTTCTTTTTGCAGACGTTGACCTCGATATCCTCCGCGCGGCCGGTCTGCCCGACCACCATGCCGGCATAGACCCGTTCGCCGGGCCCGATAAAGAGGATGCCCCTTTCCTGCGCGTTGTACAGACCGTAGGTCACCGCCTCGCCGGTCTCGAAGGCGATCAGGGAACCGCTGCTGCGGTAATGGATATCGCCCTTGTAGGACGCATATCCGTCAAACAGCTGGTTCATGATGCCGTTGCCCTTGGTATCGGTCATAAACTCGTCACGGTAGCCGATCAAGCCGCGGGACGGAATCATGAATTCCAGGCGCGTTCTGCCCTCGCCGAACGGACGCATATTGGAAAGCTCACCCTTTCTTAAGCTCAGCTTTTCGATCACCGTGCCGGAAAATTCATCGGGCACATCCACATAAACGCGCTCCATGGGCTCCAGCAGTCTTCCGTCGGCGCTGCGCTTGTAAATGACCTCTGCCTTGCTGACGGCAAATTCATAGCCCTCGCGGCGCATCGTTTCGATCAGGATCGACAAATGCAGCTCGCCTCTTCCGGAGACCTTGAAATTGTCCGGGCTGTCGGTTTCTTCTACACGCAGACTGACGTCGGTGTTCAGCTCACGCATCAGGCGGTCGCGCAGGTGACGCGAGGTGACATATTTGCCCTCCTGCCCCGCAAACGGGCTGTCGTTGACCAGAAAATGCATGGCAATGGTCGGCTCGGAGATCTTCTGGAAGGGGATCGGCTTCGGGCTTGCCGGGTCGCAGAGCGTATCACCGATATGGATGCCCTGGATCCCGGAAACGGCCACGATAGAGCCGACGCCCGCCTCCGTCACCGGGACCTTGGAGAGGCCGTCAAATTCAAACAGGCTGCTGACCTTGACCTTCATAAGCTTATCGGGCGCATGGTGGTTCACGATCACCACATCCTGATTCACTCGGATTTTTCCGTTGTCGATCTTGCCGACGCCGATACGGCCGACGTATTCATTGTAATCGATCGTGCTCACCAGCAGCTGCAGCGGTGCTTCGGGGTCGCCCTCCGGCGCCGGGACCGATTCCAGAATGGTATCAAGCAGGGGCCGCATGTTGACGCGCTCATCATTCAGATCCTTTACCGCCCAGCCGTCGCGGGCCGAAGCAAAGACAAAGGGACAGTCTAACTGCTTTTCCGTTGCATCCAGCTCAAGCAGCAGATCGAGGACCTCATCGACGACCTCTGCCGGGCGGGCCTCCGGGCGATCGACCTTATTGATGCAGACGACCACATTCAGGTTCAGCTCCAGCGCCTTGCTTAACACAAAACGGGTCTGCGGCATGGGGCCCTCAAAGGCGTCCACCACCAGGATCACGCCGTTGACCATTTTCAGCACGCGTTCCACCTCTCCGCCGAAATCGGCGTGGCCGGGCGTATCGTCGATATTGATCTTCACGCCCTTATAGCTGATCGCCGTATTCTTCGATAGGATCGTGATGCCTCTCTCGCGTTCCAGATCCCCGGAGTCCATGACCCGTTCGGCCACCTCCTGGTTGTCCCGGAACACGCCGCTCTGCTTGAGCATTTCATCCACCAGGGTCGTTTTGCCATGGTCAACGTGGGCAATTATCGCAACATTTCTGACATCTTCTCTGATCATAAAAACCTCCGCGGGATATACGGGCGCCGCCTTCGGGCACCCGAAAAAAGACGCAAACAGCAGCGTCCTTTTCATCATAGTATTTTTTTCGGAAAAATCAAGAGCAGCCGCACAAAGTCACGTCGTGAATTTACGGTGAATTATCGCACAAAGACACGTCATCGATCATCCGGACGGTCAGCTTTTCTTTCGGCAGACCGTATTGGCAAGGATGATCACAGCTGCGCAGTCGGCGACAGTGACGATCAGAAAGATCCTGGCAAAATAAGCCGGCAGGACCTCTTCCCCGATCGCACTCACGAAAATCATGGCCGCGATCACGGTCATCCCTGCTCCGACAACGCGGCAGAGCTTCTTCGTGTCGTACTTGTTTTTTTCCTCTTCGCTCGCCGTATTGTACCCCGCGATCATATTAGCCCCGTGTCCGGAAAGCAGGATCACGCTGATAACCGCAAATATTCCGAAAACCGCCCAGATAAGCCAGCCGGGACCGGTGCTGATATCCTTCAGCGTCATGTCGCTTTCTCCTTCCTTGGCTCTGCATCTTCGATAAGACGTGCCGCTTTTCTTTTTGTCAGTATAACACAAATGACGCGCTGCCGCACCGGATAATATTTGCGGAAAAGCGGGAGAATTCGCAAAAAGTATTGCATTATTTGCCCGCTGTATGTATAATGCGCTTGTTTGCCTGCTTTCTTTCATTAACTGCGCGGCTAAAATGTCCCCGGTAATGAAAGAGGGCTGTAAAGCTGCGGCTTTTCATCTGGCTAAGACTTCTGCGGCAACCTTTCCATCACATCCCGACCATCGCCGAGATCTTCAAGGCTGTCAAGACTTACAAGAAAAGTAATTCATCACAGCTTCTGTGTATATGTCTGCGTACAGCGGCATTTTATGTGTTGATTTTTCCAAGGACGGAATACGCTTTATGAACCACCCCTATAAAACCCGCGCAGGCGGCGCGACCGTAACGATCTTTGTTCCTTATGACTGCCGGAATCATTGTCCGTTCTGCATCAACAAGCCGGAGTATGCTGACCCCGTCGGTTTCAGCACCGAGAAGATCCTGGAGAGCATTGCCGTAATGGACGGCATCACCCCCGAATGCGACTTCGTCTTTACGGGCGGCGAGCCGTTTGCCGACCTTAAGCAGCTCCAGCGCATGCTTGACGCTATTCCCCCGACTCACAAGGTCTACATCAATACCACCTTCCCCGTTCAGCCGGGCTGCCCCGCAGAACAGATGCTTGCCTTTACCGAGCGGAATAAAAACAAGATCACCTGCATCAATGTCTCCCGGCATCTGTTAAATTATGTGGAAGAGTCCCCTGATGAAGTGGTGGCGGCTATTTCCACCAAAAAGCGCGTTAACTGCGTGCTTTATCAGGATTATCCCGCCGACCTGCTGACGGAATATGTCGAACGCTGGCGCAAATACGGTATTCCCATTCAGTTCCGCTATGACTATACCGAAACCACGCCCGAAAACCTCTACGACGAAAAAGATGACAAGATCCTGCAGGACCTCAAAAAACAGTTCACCTACATGGGCCTTGACGGCTGCCGCATGAGGAACGGCTTCCATTTTGCCTATAAGGATATGCATATGACCTATCATAAAACGCTGCCCTACTCCACGATCACGGAGACGGACGAAAACGGCGTCACCTATGATATTCTCTACGATATCCTCATCAAACAGAACGGCGACCTTCATTCCGACTGGACCGGTGAAAAGCTCGATGTGGAGAAATACCGCCATGTCACCTTTGAGCCTTATGACCTTCACGTAATTGACGGCACCGTTGATTTCTGAGTGCTCCTTTCCGCTTCACTTATTCCTTCCGCGCACCCTGCGCGGATTTTTTTTGTTTTCCCTCCTCCTGCCGCGTATGGTGCAGGGATCCGGCATTTTCCTTCCTGCTGCAGTGAGTAAAATATAAGTTAGCAAAAATAAAAGGAAGCGGCCGAAACCGCCTCCCAATCATACAGAAATAACTTATTGTTTAGTTGCCGAAAAAAACATAAGGAGCACTGTATGATGGATACTATGATAAAGCAAGAAGTCCTTTGTTTCAAGAAGTTAAAGCAGGGAATTTCCAAAGTAACAAATTGAAATTTATCTATCCCAATCTCCAAAATCCCTGATATTTCAAGGAAATCCGCGGTTTTAACGCTCCGTTTTCGACTACTTTCCCTTGTTTTTGCCCTTATCCGGCAAAACAAGGGAAAGCTTTTCTTTTTTACTCGCCGGCCACTTTATCCAGCAGTCTTGGGGAGGAGCGCTTTGCTTCCTTTGTCGCATGTGCGTAGATATTCATCGTGGTACTCACATCCGCATGTCCCAGCAGCTCCTGTACATCTTTCGGCTGTGCGCCGTTCGACAGCAGGTTGCTCGTGAACGTGTGTCTGAGTGTATGGAAATGAAAGTCCTCAAGCCCCGGAACCTTCTCCTGAGCCGTCCTGCACATGATGCTGACCGTGCTTGCAGATTCATAAGCCCCATCGGGACGGAGGCAGACAAAGGAGAGTTCCTTATAGTCCTCCGGCACTTCT
>JAZRYN010000113.1:0-5432 GCA_045600745.1 Lachnospiraceae bacterium | reverse complement strand
ATCCCTTCAACGTCGTTCTGCGCAAGATCGGTATGCCCGAGGACGCCATCGACATTCTGAACATCTACTGGACCTACATCGGTACCGACTACGAGCGCCTCAGCTTCGTGCATCAGGCGTGGATGATGCTCATGTACATTGAGTACCACCCCGCCATCTGTAAGAAGACCGCCCACGCCTTCACGATGAGCGGCATCGAGCGCTTCCGCGAATTGGGCGGTGTGCTCTGGCTCAACACCAAGGCGCTTGAAGTCGTGGCGGACGAAAACGGCAAAATTCAGGGCGTGCAGACCACGGCGGGCTTTGTTGAAACGCACTATGTCATCGCCAACATGAACCCGCAGGATGCGTACAACAAGCTGCTCAGCAAGAACATCAAGGTCCCCGAGCGCGAGATCAAGCGTGCCGGCATCGAAAGGCACGGTCTGCGCTTCTTTAACGCCTACGTTGCCCTCAACAAGGGCGTGGACGAATTGGGCATCAAGGACTACACCATCTTCATGCCCGGCAGCTTCAACACGCAGACAAACTACGCCCTCTCCCGCTCGTATGAACTCAACACCCACAGCGTTGTCGTCATCTACAACGTCGTCGATCCCGACTGCTCCCCCAAGGGTACGACCATGATGACCTTCACCATCGCCTACACCGACGATATGTGGGGCGATTTCAGCCAGCGCGAATACGTCGGCAAAAAGCAGGAGCTCTTCCGCCGGGTCATGGCAAACTTTGAAAAGGACACCGGCATCATCATCCACGACTGCATTGAGGAGATCGAGCTGGCCTCCCCGTGGACCTTCTGCAGCTTCCTCGGCACGCCGCAGGGTACCGTCTACGGCTACGAGTGCTCCGAGTGGGACACCATGGTCTCGCGTCTGCTCTCGCTGCGAAAAGACCAGCCCATCCACGGCTTCAAGACCTGCGGCGCCTCCGGCGCCCGCGGCGACGGCTACAACCAGACCTACCTCAACGGCGACGATATGGCACAGCTCCTCTTGATGGATATGGCCGAAGACGAAAAGGAGGGCAAGTGATATGGGAGTACACATTAAACTGTTCGGACTTCTGGATATGCTCTATTTCAAGGGCAAGAAGGTCACCCGCGACAAGGTGATCGACGCCGCCGCGGTAAAGCCGCTCACGGTCAATTACAAATCCAACATAAAGGCTGCCGAGCGTCACCCCGGCAATCAGGAATTTGTCATCGAGGAGATCATCACCCGCGGTAAGGGCGATGTGAAGTCCTACATATTAAGGAAAAAGGACGGCACGAATCCCGCCTTCTTCCGCGCCGGTCAGTTCATGGTGCTGCGCCAAATGATCGACGGCAAGCTCATCTGCCGCCCCGTCACCCTCTCCTGCGGCCCCGCAATGACCTTGGAGGGCAAGTGCATGGTGACGGTCAAGCGCGTTGAGCCCGACGGCTTCCTCTCCGGCTACATTCACGACAACTGGAAGGTCGGCGACACCGTCGAGACCTCCGGCCCGCAGGGCACCTTCTACTATGAGGGTCTGCGCGATGCGCAGCACGTCACCGCCATTGCAGGCGGCAGCGGCATCACCCCCATCTATTCGATGGCCTGCGCCATAGCCGACGGCGACGAGGACTTCCGTCTGACCGTTCTCTACGGCAGCCGCACGAAGGAGGACATCCTCTTTGCCGAGGAGTTTGCCGCGATCGAGGCGAAAACCGACAAGGTGAAGCTCGTGAACGTCCTGAGCGAGGGCGAGGCCGAGGGCTGCGAGCACGGCTTTATTACCGCGGAGCTTATAAAGAAATACGCCGGTGAGGGAGAATACAGCGTCTTTGCGGCAGGCTCGAAGGGCATGTACGACTTCCTTGACGGCGAGGCCGAAAAGCTCGGGCTTATCAGGAAGTTCTACCGCAAGGAGCTTTACGACAACGTCTGCAGGCCGTGGGAATACAAGGGCTATCCCATGGAGGCGAAGGACAGGGTCTTCACGCTGAAGATCAAGATGTGCGACCGCGAGTTTGAGATCCCCTGCGCCGCCAACGAGAACATCATGGTAGCGCTCGAGCGTGCGGGCGTTGCGGGGCCGAACCGCTGCCGCGGCGGCATCTGCGGCTGGTGCCGTTCGAGACTGCTTAACGGTACGGTGTTCATCCCCGAGGATACCGACGGCCGCCGCGCCAAGGATAAGGAGCTCGGCTATATCCACCCCTGCGCCAGCTTCGCAACGAGCAATCTCTATATTGAAATGCCGAACAGGAAAAACTGAATCCTATAGCAAATGGCAGAGGCTTTCGCCTCTGCCATTGTTGTTTATCTTACGTATTATCTTGCGTATTATCTTGCGTATTATCTTGCCTTATCCCCACATCAGCACGACTGCGAGATAGACCGCACCGAGGACGATGAGAAGGATCGACACGCCGATCCCGTCCTTCACGTCCACCTTGTCCCACTCGATCTTCTCCGGCGTCATTTTCATGCGGTCGGAATGCTGCCAGGAGCAATAGATGTGATCCCATCGATGCCAATATCCGTACAGCGTCCATGCCCCGTACAGTATCATTCCGATGCTTATAATGAACTCGGCTGCCTCACGAAATACGGCTGCTATGATAAGCATCAGCGGTATCCAGCCGAAGCGGTGCATATACGCCATGAAAACAACGGCTTTTTTGTTCGTTTTCTTCATCGTCATCACCGTGAGCCGTGCTCAGTAGAATTGCTCTACCGTTATCAGCTCTCCGTCCGTTTCGTCCCGGAAGATCCAGCGGGCAGCCTCGGGGGAGGGCCTCTTCCCTTTCCCGACATAGGTCGTCGGCTTTCCGTCTTTTCCCAGAGGCCATTCCGGGGCCTGGAGCCAGCAGGGATATCCTTTTTCGCTTTTAAACTCCTCCCGGATCTTGCTCCTGATCGCCTTGATCCTCTTCGTTTTTCCCATGCTTTCCGGGAAAAGCGGAATAATGTTCTTTTGAATATACATTTCCGCCTCGCCGCCCGCAAGATACTCCGGTATAACATCAAGGGCGAAGCAAAACGCCTTACGGTAGCGATCCGTGTATCTGACCGTGCGGTCAAGCTGATAATAGATCACCAACACCTGATTATAAAATGTAAGCGCACCGTTAGCCGATCGCACATCATGGGTAAAGCCTCTGAAATTATAATTCAGCAGCTGTCTGACGCTCTCATAGCGCGGAGGGCAAAACGGCAGGCTCGGATCTGAGGCGGGGTCAAGAAGATAGGAAATACCTTCTGTCGAAGAGAACACCGTTCCGTCCTCCTGTACAAAGGGAAACGGCTCGACCGCTCCGTTATCGGTGCGAATCCGGTCAATGATCCCCTGCAGGAAATCATCGACGGACTCATCTTCATCGTACATTCTTCTGAAATCCGATATGTCGGTTTGTCCTTCCAGAAACTGCTTCACTGTTTCCTGTACGTTCATGAAAATGCCTCCTTCCCCATGAGCCGCCGTCTCACTCATGATCGTAATTTTTGTAGTCCAGCTTTCCGTAAAAATGCTCAAATGCGGCAATGCGGTCATCCTCGGCTGTCATGACCAGAAGCTTATCCTTCCATTCATCCATGTACTTTACCGCTTTCTGTTTTTTCGGGTCAAATTTTTCCGCACCCTCCAGGGTGGCGATTATGTACACATTGGAGCGTGAACGGTCAGCACCGCCGCGAATGGTAACGCCGAGCTGTATGACCTGCGACCAGGGTATGGCACGGTAGGTTTTGCCCAGCCGCCTGCAGATGATCTTCTCCTCTGTAAGAATATACGAGGGCGTTTCCTTATACAGAATATACACAGTCAGAGCGATGAGAAGCAGGATGGGAAGAACCATCTCCATACTTCCGCTTGTTACCGTATAGTAAATAAGGTATGCCGCAGCGCTCCCTACAACGATAAGCCAGACAATGATGATCGGCCACATCGGCGGTATGCGCAGATCGCCGTTATCCATCCGCATTTTTTCAAGTCGTTTCTCGACCCACTCCTGCCTTTTCTGTTTCTTATCCATTACGGTTTCTCCTTTTAATACGCCTATGATTTGTTGATAATGGCTTCCTCCATGATACCGTTCAACGTCTGAAGTGGGCACCGTGCCCCGGGAAGTCAAAATCCTTCAGCCGTTTTGTCATATCGTCGGGCATTAGCTCTGAAAGCCTGTCGAAAAGAGCTTGTCTGTACTCGAGGATGACCCGCTTATCATTGATCGCAAGGGCCGCTTTGGCATTCTTCGGGGCGTATTCCTCCTGATCGGTGGAAAAGTACAGCACGGTCATAGACGCATACAAAACCTCGTTGCCGGCCACTCCGTAGCAGGCGATGCTTCCCCAGCTGAGCATGATCCCGCTCCCGAACAAACGCCTGACAGCTATTCCGTCCTCCGAGATCACGCATCTCATGGCAAGTCGGGACAGGATGTGCGTTGACCAAACGGCCGCTGTCATGCCGAGGAAGCAGAGCGCCATGAACACAGCATAAAACAAAGCCGTTTCTTTATCTTTATTCTCAATGATCTTGCCGTAGCCGTAGATCCCGTAAAAAATCATGATGGCATAAAGAGCGCCGATCGCCGCCAGCAGGCTTATTGTACGCTTCCGACTGTAGATTCCGCATTTATAGCTTTGTTTCATAAATCATATCTCTCTGTATTAACTCAAAACCGTTATTTGATATATTCCGCTTTTGACGGTTCCTCTGCTTCACCTTAGCACGCCGTTCCCCAAGCCATCTGTCAGCACCCAACCGCCGAGCTCCGCAACAAAATACAATGATGTGCAGCAGCCTTCCATTCCGACTTCTCTGGGGTTATCTATGCTTCCGGCAGGTGCAGAATAATCATGGATATAAACCCCGTCCTTCAGGTTGCGGCGATAACCGTCCGATTTCATTTTACCAAGATCCATGCCGGTATAGCCAAGCCGTGCGATACACTCATCCTCTAAACGCTTTTTTTCTGCCATTCGTTCTTTTTCACGTTTATATAATTCAGCGGCATGTTGCTCGATTTCTTCTTTTTTTACTTCTTCTCCGGCAAAAATACGTTCCAGTGGAGTGCGTGGACGCACCGGAGGCAGAGACTGTTTTTTCTTTTTGTTTTTATTGAACAATTTCATCATGATATGCGTTTTTCCTCCGTATTGAAAATATCTGTTGATATATGCACTGTGTGCATTCGATATGATATAAATTCCCCTCTTGCGCCGCAGCGCATATCAAGTGTGAAGCACATATCGAAAGCGATGCTTATATCGAAAATTCCCGAAAGGGAATTTATATCGAGGAAACTGTTTGCACCAAAAGTGCGACAGTTTCCACATGAGCGGTGCGGGGAAAAAGGTCGGCAGGGGTGGCACTTTGCACACGGTAGCCGTAATCCTTAAAAGCGGCACAGTCACGGGCAAGGGTGGCGGGGTCACAGGAAATGTAAACTATTCTTTCAGGTG
>JAZRYN010000112.1:0-6730 GCA_045600745.1 Lachnospiraceae bacterium | reverse complement strand
CGGCCGCCTGCTGCTCATGGATATCGGGATATCCTACCGGATGTTGAAGGAGGAGCTGGGGGCACTCGGCTTTTCTCCGGAAGAGATCTGCGCGGTGCTTCTCACGCATGAACACCGTGACCATGTGGCCGGACTTCCCGCCTTTACCAAGCATCACCCTTCTGTGCCGGTGTTTGCCTCATACGGAACCTATGACGGCTTGTCCGGCGGAGAGATCTTTGAACGACTGAATCTTTCTGCCTTTGAGCTGATCCGACCGGAGCAGCGGTTCAGCGCGGCGGATATTGAATTTCTGCCTGTTTCGACCTCCCATGATGCGGAGGGCTCCCTCGCCTACCGGGGCGATACCGAAGGCGGAAGCTTTGCCCTGATCACGGATCTCGGCTGCTGGTCAGAAGCTCTTGCCGGACAGATGGAAGGCCTTTCGGCTCTCTGTCTTGAAGCCAATCATGACCCGAATATGCTGCTGATGGGACCGTATCCCTATCCGTTAAAGCTCCGGATCGAAAGCGAAAGGGGGCATCTTTCCAATGATGACGCGGCCGGGCTCCTGATCAGGCTATGGCACCCCGGCCTTAAAGAGGTCTTGCTGACTCACTTGAGCAAGGAGAACAACCTCCCCGAGCTGGCGCTTCAGACCGTGGCCAGCGAACTTATGATAAACGGGATCGATCCCGCCTGCATGACCATCCGGACAGCTCCCCGCAGAGGACTGTCACCGGCGATCGTTATCTGACTACTTATTAAAGCTGACGGAGCGGATAAAGCACCGGATCAGATAAAACAGCACAAGGAGATTGAGATGAGCAATATTCTGGAACTGGAGCACGTGTCAAAACGCTTTGACAATGATTTGGTACTGGATGATCTCTGTCTTGAGATCAGGGAGAACACCTTCATGACCCTGCTCGGTCCTTCGGGATGCGGCAAAACCACAACGCTCAGGATCATCGGGGGCTTTACGTCGCCCGACCAGGGACGTGTTCTTTTTGACGGAAAAGATATTACGAACCTTCCGCCGAATAAGCGTCAGCTCAATACGGTCTTTCAGAAATATGCTCTGTTTCCCCACATGAGCGTCGGGGAAAATATCGCCTTTGGCCTGCGGATAAGCGGGAAAAGCGATGAATACATCCGGGACAAGATCCGCTACGCGTTAAAGCTCGTCAATATGGAGGATCATGAAAACCGTGACATCAATACGCTTTCCGGCGGCCAGCAGCAGCGGATCGCCATTGCTCGCGCAATCGTCAACGAGCCGAAGGTCCTGCTGCTTGATGAACCGCTCGGGGCGCTCGACCTAAAGCTGCGGCAGGACATGCAGTATGAACTGATCCGCCTGAAAAACGAGCTTGGCATCACCTTTATCTATGTGACGCATGATCAGGAGGAGGCACTGACGATGTCCGACACCGTTGTGGTGATGAACCAGGGATACATCCAGCAGATGGGCAGCCCCGAGAGCATCTACAACGAACCGGAGAACGCCTTTGTGGCGACCTTCATCGGAGACAGCAATATTCTCGGCGGGATCATGCTGCGGGACAAGCTCGTCCGTATCCTCGGCGTTGACTTTCCCTGCGTGGATACGGGCTTTGGCCTGAACAAGCCGGTCGACGTGGTCATTCGGCCCGAGGACGTTATCCTCGGCGAGCCGGGAAAGGGACAGCTTGACGGTGTGGTCAGTCACCTGATCTTCAAGGGCGTTCACTACGAGATGGAGGTCCAGGCGGCCGGCTTTGAGTGGTTAGTCCAGTCGACCGCGATGTTCCCGGTCGGAAAACCGGTGTCGCTGAGTGTTGATCCCTTTAATATTCAGATCATGAACAAACCGGCATCAGAGGATGAGGAGGCGGTCGTGGTCGATGTTTAAGAAAAAATGGCTTACTGCTCCCTATCTGGTATTTATTCTCTGCGGGACCGTCATCCCGCTGCTGGCCATCCTGTTTTTCGGCTTTACGGATCAGGACGGACACTTTACCACCGCCAATATCACGGCGATCGCCGATGAGGAACATGCCAAGGCGCTTCTTCTGGCGCTTCTTCTTGCCCTCATCTGCACGGTGATCTGCCTGCTGCTTGCCTACCCCGTCGGCCTGATCCTGCGTCGGTACTCCGGCGGAAGAAAGGGCATCGTTGTTTTTATTCTGATTCTGCCGATGTGGATGAATTTCCTTCTTCGCACCTTCGCCTGGAAGGCGCTGCTTGCCGAAAACGGCGTGATCAACGGGATACTCGGCTCTTTGAATCTAGACCCTCTGCACATTATCAATACGCCTGCGGCGGTCGTGCTCGGCATGGTCTATGATTTTCTTCCGTTTATGATCCTGCCGATCTATAATGTCATGGTGAAGATCGACGACAGCCTGATCGAAGCGGCCTACGATCTCGGCGCTTCAAGAGGAACCGTGGTGACCAGAGTCCTTCTGCCGCTCAGCATGCCCGGCATCATCAGCGGCGTGACCATGGTATTCGTTCCTGCGGTGACGACCTTCGTGATCTCGCAGATACTCGGCGGCGGAAAGATCTATCTGATCGGAAATATCATCGAGCAGGAATTCACCCTGAACGGCAACCGTCAGCTCGGCTCCGGCCTGTCACTGGTCATGATGGTCTTCATCCTGATCAGCATGGCGCTGTTAAACAAATTCGATAAGAACGGGGAGGGCGCCATCCTATGAGAAGCTTCCTGAAACGTTTTTATCTGATCATCGTCCTGCTCTTTCTTTACCTGCCTATCCTGACACTGGTCGTCCTCAGCTTCAACGACACGAAGACCATGGGCGTCTGGAAGGGCTTTACCTTAAGGTGGTACCGGGATATGTTCAGCAATCCGCAGATCCTGAACACGTTCTGCAACACCCTGTTTATCGCCCTACTGGCGGCGATCGTCTCCACGGTCGTCGGAACGATTGCCTGCCTCGGCATTATGGCGCTGTCAAAGCGCCAGCGGAGCACCATACTGCAGCTGACCAATATTCCGCTGTTAAATGCGGATATCGTTACGGCGGTATCGCTCCTTCTGGCCTTCGGCCTGTTCGGGATCTCTCTCAGTCTCGGAACGGTGATTTTTGCTCACATCACCTTTTGTCTGCCGTATGTGATCCTGAACGTCCTGCCAAAGCTCAGACAGACCGGTATGAGCACCTACGAGGCGGCGCTCGATCTCGGGGCGACGCCGACCTATGCGTTTCTTCACATTGTACTGCCGGACATCATGCCGGGCGTATTTTCCGGTTTTCTGATGGCCTTTACGATGAGCCTTGATGATTTTATTATCACCTATTTCACCAGAGGCGCCGGGATCAATACGATTTCCACCCTGGTCTACAGTCAGGTGAAGGTGGGGATCCGTCCGACGATCTTTGCGCTCTCGACGGTCATTTTCACGATCGTCCTGATCGTGCTGCTCCTGTCCAATTTCCTGCCGGAAAGCAGGGAAAAGGCTAAGGAAAAAGCTAAAAAGGAAGGCAGAGAACTGACGCCTGCCATGCGCCGGAGAAGAAAAACGGCGAAAAAAGCGTTTTCCTATGCCGCTGCGGCAGCCGTTCTGGCGGTGTGCTTCCTGGGCAGCCGGTATGTCGGTGCGATGACCGGCGACGGGGAGGTCATCTATTTCTACAACTACGGTGATTATATCGACCCTGATCTGATCACGGCATTTGAAGCGGAGACGGGGATCTCCGTCGTTATGGACACCTTTGACACCAACGAGAGCATGTATCCGATCATCGAGAGCGGCCAGGTCAGCTACGATCTGGTCGTGGCCGGCGATTACACTGTGGAAAAGATGATCGATAACGACCTCCTTCAGCCGCTTAATTATGAGAATATTCCCAATGCGGCGAATCTTGAGCCCTCGTATATGGAGATCCTTTCGCGCTCTGACCCGGGCAACCGGTACATGATCCCGTACGCCTGGGGGACGGTAGGCATTCTGTACAATAAGACCATGGTCCCCGAAGGACGGATCACGAGCTGGAAGGATCTGTGGGATCCGGAGCTGGCCGAATGCGGCATTCTTATGCAGGACAGCCTTCGCGATACCTTCATGGTAGCGGAGAAGATCCTCGGCTATGACATGAACACGAGCGATCCGGAGGAGCTTCAAAAGGTCGTCGATCTGCTGATCGAACAGGAGCCGCTCGTTCAGGCGTATGAAAATGATTCCGCACGCGACGATCTGATCACGGAGAGTGCCGGGATCGGTATGATCTATTCCGGCGAGTATCTCTATTGTCTGGAGGAAAACGAGAACCTTGACTTTGTGATCCCCGAGGAGGGAACGAACGTCTGGTTCGACTGCTTTGTTATCCCGGCGAATGCGAAAAACAAGGAAGGCGCGGAACGGTTCATCAATTTCCTTCTGGACGCAGAGGCCGGCAAGGCGACATTTGACTATCTGACCTATCCGACGCCGAATGCGGCTTCCTTGCCGTTTATCGACGAGGAATTCCGCAGCGACGAGAACGTATTCCCTTCTCAGGAAGTGCTCGACCGATGCGATATGTATCATTATTTGGGAAAAGAAGCCGATCAGGTGCTTGCTTCCTACTGGAAGCGCTTCAGAGGAAACTGACCGAGGACAATAAACAGGCTCACAGGAGGACCGAAAATGGATAATGAACTAAAAATGACCAAGAGCTTTCAGCCGATACAGGAACGCACCCTGCCGATCAATGAAATGCTGAAGGAGGTCTACCGTGCGCTGCAGACCAAGGGGTATGATCCGGTCAGTCAGATCGTCGGGTACATCATGTCCGGCGACCCGACCTACATCACCAGTTACATGGATGCGCGCTATCTGATTTCTCAGGTAGAACGCGACGAGATCCTGGAGGAGCTTCTGCGGGCCTACATCACCAACGTGATCGAAAAGAAATGATGCGTGTTCTCGGACTGGATTACGGCTCGAAGACCGTGGGGATCGCAGCGACGGATGCGCTGGGGATCACGGTTCAGCCGGTGGAGACCGTCTTTCGTACGGAGGAAAAAAGACTGCGCCGGACTCTTGCGCGGATCGAGGAGATCTGCCGCGAGCGGGAGATCGGTCAGATCGTGATCGGTCTGCCGCTCAATATGGACGGCTCTGAGGGTGAAAGAGCAGAAAAAACCAGAGAATTCGGAGAAAAAGTTGCCAAACGCACCTCTGTTCCTGTATATTATGAGGATGAGCGCCTGACGACGCTCGAGGCAGGGGAGATCCTTGATGCGTCCGGACATCTGCAGGCAGACCGCAAAAAGGTCATTGATCAGCTGGCAGCCGTGCTGATCCTCGAAAGCTGGCTGTCACGAAAGGAGAAGATAGATGGAAAAGATCAGATTTGAAGGCGATCAGGGGGAAATGCTCGAGCTTTTTGTGATCGATTCAACGAAGATTACGGGAACGGACTATCTTCTGGCCTCCGATGTGGAGGCGGGGGACGGCGAATGCTATATTTTCAAAGACGTATCTTCTGCGGATAGCGAGGAAGCCGTTTACGAGCCGGTGACGAATGAGAGCGAACTGGACTATCTGCTGAACGTATTTGCAGAGCAGATCGAAGACATTGATCTGCAGTATTAACAGGAAAAAAGAAAACAGTAGAATACAGATGTCACATCTTTACGATAAAGGAGAATTATGAGTAAACTCCGTATTATCCCGCTGGGCGGTCTGGACCAGATCGGGATGAACATTACCGCATTTGAATACGAAAACGATATTATTGTCGTGGACTGCGGGCTTGCCTTCCCGAGTGATGACATGCTGGGGATCGATCTTGTGATCCCGGACGTCACCTATCTGGAAGACAATCTCGACCGTGTCCGCGGGTTCTTCATTACCCACGGTCATGAGGACCATATCGGCGCACTGCCCTACATCCTGCGCAAGATCAACGTGCCTGTCTACGGCACAAAGCTGACGATGGCGCTGATCGACGGGAAATTAGAAGAGCAGGGGCTGGAAAATACGGCCAAGAGAAAGATCGTAGGCTATGGGCAGACGGTCACCACCGGCGCGTTTAAGGTGGAATTTATAAGGACGAATCACAGCATAGTCGATGCGGCCGCTTTTGCCATCACCTGTCCGGCAGGAACAGTGGTGCATACCGGCGATTTCAAGGTGGACTACACGCCGGTTTTCGGTGACCCGATCAACCTTGCCCGCTTTGCCGAGCTCGGACAGCAGGGCGTGCTGGCCATGCTCTGCGATTCGACCAATGCGATCCGTGAAGGCTTCACCATGTCGGAACGCACGGTAGGACACACGATCGACAGCATTTTTTCGGAAAACCAAAACAGCCGCATTATCGTGGCGACCTTTGCCTCGAATGTGGACCGTGTTCAGCAGATCATCAATGCTGCCGTTCATTACGGCAGAAAGGTCGCCGTAGACGGCAGAAGCATGGTAAGGATACTGAGCACGGCTTCGGAGGTCGGTTATATCAATATTCCCGACGATACACTGGTGTCGTTAGAGGAGATCCAGAATTATCCGCGCGAAAAGACCGTGCTGATCACAACGGGCAGCCAGGGGGAGAGCATGGCTTCCCTCTCGCGCATGGCGGCGAGCATACACCGGAAGGTCTCCATTGACCCGACTGACGTGATCATCCTGAGCTCGACGCCGATCCCCGGCAACGAAAAAGCGGTCTCGAAGGTGATCAACGAGCTGACGGCGCAGGGAGCGAAGGTGATCTTCCAGGATGTCCACGTGTCGGGACACGCCTGCCAGGAGGAGATCAAG
>JAZRYN010000111.1:0-2741 GCA_045600745.1 Lachnospiraceae bacterium | reverse complement strand
CAGTCTCAGTTTTCCCAGGCTGCCGCTTCGGCAAGCACGGCGCCTTCATTGGTCTTCAGCTCAAAGCTGCCCGTTTCCCCGGAAAGGAAAAGGCTCTGCCCTTCCCGGACCGGGTAACGCTGTTCTCCGGAAATCAGTACGGCCCCCCCTTTCACAAGGTACAGAAGGAGGCTTTCCTTCTCCGAAGCCGGAGTCAGCTGCCAGCGGCTTCCCTTCTCCAAACGGATCGCCTTCATCCTGCCGGCTGCCCTGCCTTTTCTCATCATCAGATTAAAGTCGGTGCAGACGCCGCGGCAGTGGGTCGAGGCCGCTCCGTCAAACCCATGCACCTCAAGGGGAGTCACATCGATCTCCTCACTGCCGTCATGGGACAGAATCATTTCTCCGTTAAGCGGCATGATCAGTCTGTCATAGTCCGGCAGGCTCGTGTAATCCGATTCGGCAAGCTCCACCGTGGCCGAGCTGATTCTCCACAGGAAATCCCGTTCCGCATAGACCGCATTTTCCGGAGCAATGGCCAGCTGAATCGTTCTTCCGCCGTTCCAGTCACTCACGATATAATCTTCTTTTGTCAATACCCTTATCATGGCCCTGTCTCCTTTTGTCTGAAATTGCCCGCATACCCGGAGCAATCGAGGTCATCCCCGGCTTCCGCATGAGCGCGGCACTGCAGCCCCGAAACGGTAAGCAAAGGCCGCCTTCACCGCTCATGCACGCCCTCCGCTCATATCATGGACATGATCTGTGCGTAAAGCTCATCGGCAAGCGGCAGGCACTCATCCAGAAGCTTCTGCCCCTCTTCCTTGATCGCCCGGACATACTGCTCATCCGTCAGGCCCGCTGTATTGATCAGCACATTAAGCCACGCTCCCGTTAAGCAGGAGCGGAAGCCGAACAGGGCACAGCCCAGGTCGGATAACGCCGTCTGATTCAGCTTGCCAACCGATTCCCTGACCAGCCGAATGCCTTTTTCGCTGAGGCGCATCATTTCCATCGGCGTTACCGTGCAGAGCTTTAACGCCTCCTGCATGGCCGCCTTCCTCCGGGCTTTTTCCTCCTCGGTCTCCTTCGGCATCGCAAACACCGCCGTCACGGCATTAAAGGACTCGGTATCGCGGTCGATGATCTCTGTCAGCTCCTTTTGAAGCTGCTCTGCCTTTTCCAGAGTCATCTGGGCAAATTCCTGAGAATCGGCATATTTCTTTTTGCCGAGCGTCAGGCGGCATACCATGCTTAAAAGCGCCGCGCCCTGAGCGCCGGAGAAGGCCGACGCCGACCCGCCGCCCGGAGCCGGGGAATCCGACCCCATTTCCTTGATATAGTCATCTGTCCTTAATTCAACAAGCTTCATTCTGTCCTCCTAAAAATCAAGGCGGAGATTTTGTCCCCGCCTGTTTTGAAAATTGAAGTGCCTCTTTCCCTTACTCGGCAAGAAGGTGATATTCCATGCACTGGTTAAATGCGTCAAAGTTTTCGAGCCGCAGATAGAATTCGGCGCAGTCAAGCAGCGCCTTGGCCGGGCAGAGCCCCACCAGCTCGGAGCCCACCACGTAGGTCCCGTAGCGCTCGGCAAGCGTCTTGATCATCTCGTACACGGCAAAGATCGAAGTCTCTTCATAGTTGACCAGATTCATGGAAACCTGCGCGATGCCTCTGTCCTCCAGCATGAAGCCCATAGCCTTGCAGCACTTGAAGCCGCCGTTCTTGGCTCTGATCGTCTGCGCGATCTTTTTGGCGATCGTCACATCGGAGGTGGCAAGGTTTACATTGAACGCCACCAGAGGCGGACGGGCTCCGATCGCAGTGATTCCGGCTGTGGGATGGATCTTTCTCTCGCCGTAGTCGGGCGCCCACTCGGGCTGAAGAAGCTTTTCGGGCATGCCCTCGAACTGTCCCTTGCGGCACTCCGCAAGATTCCGTCTTTCCGGACGGGTCGCCGAATCCTCATAGAGGAAGGACGGGATCTTCAGCTCGTCCCACATCCTCTGTCCCAGACGCTTTGAAATCTCAACGCATTCCTGAACGGTAACTCCCATCGTGGGAATGAAAGGAATCACATCGGTCGCCCCCATGCGGGAATGTTCGCCCTTATGGTGGTTCATATCGATCAGCTCAGCCGCCTTTTTGGCCAGCTGAAAAGCGACTTCTTCAATTCCTTCGGGACTGCCCACCAGCGTAAATACGCTTCTGTTATGGTTCCCGTCTGTCTGTGCATCAAAAAGCGTAACGCCGGGCACGCTTTTCGCCACTTCCACCAAAGCGTTGAAGCCCGCTTCGTTTTTTTCTTTGGAAAGGCTGAAATTCGGTACGCATTCCACTAATTTTGCCATACTTTATTGTCCTCCTGAAAGAAATTGCAGCGGACAGGGCCAACCTGTCCGCAGATAGATTAACCCTGGAAGCCCTGAACGAAGAATTTGATAAAGGCGATCGTCTGAGGCTGGTAAATGATATCGACCAGGAAAGCGCCGACAATGGGGACGATCATGAACGCCTTGCGGCTCATGCCGTATTTGTCCTTTACGGCGGTCATATTCACAATGGCCGAAGGCGTCGCGCCCAGTCCGTGTCCGAGAAGTCCCGCGCACATGACCGCAGCATCATAGTTGGAGCCGAGAAGACGGAAGACCACGAAGTAGCAGAGCACGATGAGAACGACCACCTGGCAGACGACGATAAGCAGAACGGGTCCGAGAAGGTCAAGAAGCTGCCACAGCTTCAGCGACATCAGCGCGATGGAC
>JAZRYN010000110.1:0-4724 GCA_045600745.1 Lachnospiraceae bacterium | reverse complement strand
ATGAACCCGCCTTTGAACCCACTGGGTTCAAATCACATAGAATTGTGGAAAAACAGACTTTTCATTAACAGTTGCAGCCGTTATGGCGGTATGGTAAAATTTTAGAAACCCGCGGATCAGCGGCAGCGGAAGGATCCTGTCCCGACACATTGGAGGAGAAAAAATGAACGGTGCTTCGTTTGACTTCCATTTTCGTTCTGTTGTGAGTATGTTTGAAAAAACGGCAGAGCGGCATCCCGATCAGGATGCAATCGTCACGACGCAGAGCAAGGTCACCTATAAGCAGTTGAATGAGCTTGCCAACCGACTGGCGCATGCATTGATCGGCATGGGCATGAAGGCGGAGGACTGTGCGCTGATCCTCCTGCCGCGTTCCGTGGAATCGTACATTGCGCAGCTGGGTGTTCTGAAAGCAGGCGGTGCATTTGTTTCGGCCAATCTTCATTACGCGGATGAACGGCTGGATTTTATGCGCAGAGATTCGGACAGCCGTTTTATTATCACGACAAAGTCCGCCGCAGACGGGCACGATGAACTGATAAACGCCCCCGGCGTCCGTCCGGTTTTCATGGACCGGATGACCGACGCCCTGCCCTGCGGCAATCCGTATATGGACATTGCCGAAAATCAGCTTGCCTATATCATCTATACCTCCGGCTCTTCCGGCATCCCCAAGGGCGTCATGATCGAGCACGGAAATCTGAGCAATTTTGTGCAGCGCGATCCGGGGAACCGTGAAGCTGAGGCTTTCGCCGAGCGCGGCAGCGTCATGCTTGCCATGGGGCAGATGACCTTTGACATTTCCATCATGGAGGCATATATCGCTCTGACCGCCGGTATGACGCTGGCCATGGTCACGGACGAGGAGATCCTTGATTACGCGAAGATGCGGGATTTTATGCTGGCACACAAGGTGGACGCGGCCTGTGTTACCCCCACTTATCTGAACACGCTGATCAGCATTCCGGGCATGGGTGAGGCGCTGTCCGGGCTGAAAGTCCTCGCTGTCGGCGCGGAGGCATTTCCCGGCGCCCTGTATACAAAGCTTCACGCGATCAACCCGGACATGTATATCATGAACGCATACGGGCCGACCGAAGCGACCATCAGCTGTACGATGAAGGTCATCACCTCCCCCGACCGCATCACCATCGGCACGCCGCTTGCAAACGTCCGCGCGTATGTGGTAGACGAAGCGCATCAGGAAGTGGCGCGCGGCGAAGCGGGTGAACTGATGATCTGCGGGAAAGGCGTGGGGCGCGGCTACCGGAATCTGCCGGAAAAGACCGCCGCCTCGTTTATCGAATATAAGGGTATGCGCGCTTATCTCACGGGCGATCTCGTTCGTCTGGATGAAAACGGCGAGCTTGAATATATCGGACGGAAGGATTTTCAGATCAAGCTGCGCGGACTGCGCATTGAACTGGGAGAGATCGAACAGGTCATCGGCAGGCATCCCGCCGTGCAGAGCTGTGCAGCGAAAGCCTTTGACAACCGTTTTCTCGCGGTCTATTATACGGCAGCCGAGCCTGTTGACCCGAACGGGATCAAAGATTTTGCCGCCCGTTTCCTTGCCCGTTACATGGTTCCGGATATCTTTATGCAGCTGCCGGCAATGCCTATGACCGACAACCGGAAGATCGACAGGCAGGAACTGCCGCGGCCGGTGATCGAAGCGGACGAAATCGTCCCGCCGGCCAATGACACCCAGGAAGCCATCCTCAGGATTTTTTCAAAGCTTGTACGGGATATGCCGCAAAGCATCACGGCCAATATTCTGGATTTTGGTCTTTCCTCACTGGACGCAATGCTCCTCATGGCGGAGCTTGCCAAAGCTTTCCGTATCAACATCAAAATCGCGGATATCTATGAAAACCCGACCGCTGAGAAGCTGGAGACTTTCATGCGCAGTCTGCCGAAGAAAACGGAATTTGTCGGGAAAGCCCGATATCCTTCCGCCAATCTTCAGGAGACCTATTATCGGTTCAACAGGAATCTCCCCGATGATTCCTCGTTCAATTTATGTTATTCCTTTGAGCTTGATTCTTCTTTTGACGTCGAGCGCCTGCAAAAAGCAGTCACCGAGGCTTTCGACGCGCACAGGGCGGCGCTTGCCCATTTTACGGTGGAGGACGGTAAGCTCTGGCAGATCCCGGCTCCGGCGGATTATCACCTGATCCCGGAAATCGCGGCGATCAGTGACGCGGAATTTGACGCGATCAAAACTTCCCTTATCGTCCCCATTGATCTGACAAAGCCCGGGCCCGCCCTGACTGTGCGGATTTATCTCACCCCAACGCGGCGGATTCTGGTGCTGAATATCCATCACGCCGTCATGGACGGCGAATCTCTCCGGATTCTGCTGCAGGACATTGCCGCCGTCTACGACGGAAAAGAGATAGAGCCGGAAGATCTGAGCTTCTTTGAGTATCTTGAGGAACGGGCAGCTCGGCTTGAGACACAGCGGAAGCGTTGTCGGGAATTTTACGGAGCGCTGATCCCGGAGATGCCGAAGATGCGCTCTCTGACACCAAACAGCGCCGATCCCGACGGCCCGATGTATCTCTTTCAGCCGGTCGCCATTCCGAGAAAAGCCCTTGACGGCATCTGTGCGAAAATCGGCATAACGCCAAGCGTCATGCTCTGCGGGATTTACGGCCTGCTCTATTCCGGTGAAGAAGGACTGCATGACGCCATGGGCGTCTTTGCCTACAACAGCCGAAACGACACCCGGCTGGTGCGGACAGTGGGACTTCTGTTCAATTTCATTCCGTTTTATTGTCACTGGTCGGAGGACATGAAGCTGTCCGATTATCTGCGCGACCTGCAGGCGCAGACCCTGCAGGCCATGATCTATGCCGATACGGCGGAAGAAACGATGAAAGAGCGCTCCGCGGTCGCCTCGGAAAATATGCTGCTCTATCAGCCGGAAGGAACCGACGATTTTGAGATCGGAGGCACGTTTGCAAAGACCAGCGAAATCGTCAATCCAAACGGCACCAGCATGTGCAAGACGATCATCCAGCTTTTCCCCATGGAAGAAAAGTATCTGCTCCTTCTGATTTTTGACAAGAACCTCTACGGCACGGAGTTTATTTCAAAGATCGCCGGCAAAATGGACAGACTGCTCAGCAGCGCCGCGGAAGGCATCACCATGGGCGAGCTTCATAAATACGCAGAAAACTATGAATTATAGCTTATGTGGAATAAGGTTCGGTATATAAGAAACGGAGCAGGTTCACACCTGCTCCGTACTCGCTTATCTTATTCTTCAGTCTCTCCGATGGGGGGCTCGGCGCTTACGCTGACCACCTCGGTGGCACTGACGACTTCCTCAAAGTCGGCAGTTTCAGCATCGGCTTCGGCCGCTTCGCCGCCGTGAGCGGCATTGATCTCGCTGCGGATCGTGCGGATGTATTCTTCCTTCTCGGCGATGCGCTGCGAGATGGTGTTTGCCTGCTCCAACAGAGGGGCAAAGACCTCGTCGGGCGCGTCCTTGCCCAGCACGAAGAAGACCTTGCCGGGCTCACAGAAGACGTGCTTGAGCTTTTCCTTGTCGCCGTTCACCTCAAAAACGGTTCTGGCGAGCTGGCTGTAGCCTCTGGCGCGGCTGGTGCCATGCTCGTATGCGTTCCGGACGGCGCCGCTTTCCGCCGCACCCTTGACCTTTCCGACGATGCCGGAGAGAGTTCCGGTGATGATTTCCTTATAGTCTGCCATTTGTATTATCTCCTTTTTTGTTTTATGAGATTCATCTCAGCTTTTATATGTTAATCACTTAGTCCTGTTTTTTCCGGCAGTTCTTCCTATGCAATTATTCCCGTAATGATTGCTTCTTTCCCGTTTTTAACAAACTCAGAAGTGGACATATTCCATGGGCCAGCCGCAATCCAGGCAGTTCTCGGGGGCAAAGCTCAGTCTTCGATAATGTACGGGGCAGTCAGGGTTCGTGCAGCGGAAGTACCCGCCGTTGGCGTTTTTTTCTTCTCCGCCGGTTACCTGCTCCAGTTCTTTCTGCTGCAGATCCTTTTCTTCGTTCATGGTCATTCTCCCTTCTTAATGTGTTGTGTTCAAATCCATGTCTGCATATATTTATACGATAACAAAGGAAAAAGAGCAACTATTTTATTCACAATCACGCTTATCCGGAGAACTTATGGAACAAATACCGCATAAAGATTGCCTGATGAATCCAACGGATCCGTCAGGCGATTTTTTGTTGTCTGTGAAACTTTGCTCTGTTATAATATTCAGAAAAACATTTTAGCCTTATTGCCATTTTATTCGTATACAATAGTGCAAAAAAATGAAAGGAGAAAACGCCATGAAAACGAAAGAACAACTGAACGCCCTCAAGGAAGAATATGAGTCTCTCAACAGAAAGCTTGGAGAACTCACTGATGACGAAATGGAACAGGTTACCGGCGGCATGAAGATCGTGGTGATCAAAGGTAGTAATCCATTTATGGAATCGAATAGCGGCAATGTGATCCAGGAAAGAGAAGAACGCCTTAGAGTCGGTTGGCTGGATCGGGGTAACCCGTGAATCAAAAGCCGATGTGACGCTTTGAAAGGAAACGGCAGGCAAAAGGGTCAAAAGACGCCTGACCACCGGTTTGCATTGGAGATAGAATACCTATTCTATTCCTGTGCGCCGTTTGGAAATAATCACGCCAATAAGGCCGCAGATTTTGACAGAAAGTCTGCGGCCTTTTTGCGTTTGA
>JAZRYN010000109.1:0-4022 GCA_045600745.1 Lachnospiraceae bacterium | reverse complement strand
ATCGCCTCTCCCGGCTTTACCACGAAAAGATCTCCCGGCTTCACCTCGTCGATATCAACGGTCACCCGTTCCCCGTCCCGTTCCAGGACTGCGGTCTTCGGAGCCATTTTCATCAATGCTTTCAGAGCGTCGGTCGTGCGGCCCTTCGACATCGACTCCAACATCTTTCCGACCGTGATAAACACCAGGATCATAGCGGAAGACTCGAAGTACAGCTGATCATGGTAAATGACCTGCAGCTCGCTGTACGCCGCGCCGCTCGTCACCATGACCGTCATTTTCAGCAGCACAAACAGCGACCAGCCAAAGGAAATGCCCGAGCCGAGCGCCACCAGCGCATCCATGTTGGGGGCACGGTGAAGAAGCGAGCGTCCTCCGGAAAGGAAGAAAGCCCGGTTGATCATCATCACCGCGGAGGCAAGCACCATTTGAATGACCGCAAGGCCGATATAGTTCTGATGAAGGACAGCCGGAAGGGGAAAGCCCCACATATTGTGTCCCATTGTGATGTACATGAGAGCAAAGAGCGCGATCAGGGAGGCCAGAAGCCTTTTTTTCAGCCTCGGTGTTTCACGGTCGGCCAGTGCCTCCTCCGAGGCCCGCAGCTCCTCCGAGGCCCCTTTTGCCGCCTGCGCTTTGCCCTTTACGGCTGCGCCGTAGCCGGCCTTTTCCACTGCGTCAATGACCGCCCGGTCAGTGGCGGTCCCCGATACCGACAGGGAATTCGTCAGCAGCGACACCGCGACTTCTTCAACGCCCGGGAGAGCACGAACAGCCTTTTCCACATGAGCCTGACAGGCTGTGCAGCTCATCCCCGTTACGGTATATTGTTTCATCCTTCTTTCCCTTCTGCGGCAGGTCTTGTTATTTCATCAGCTTTTGCAGCACACGGCAAAGCTCATCGACGGTTTCGTCCTTGCCCTCGCGAATATCCTCCGCCACGCAGCTCCTGATGTGGCAGGCAAGCAGCATCCGGTTAAAGCTGTTCAGCGCACTTGTCGCTGCCGAGACCTGCACCAGAATATCCGGGCAGTAGGCTCCGTTTTCTACCATTCTCTCGATGCCGCGGATCTGCCCCTCTGCCCGGCGAAGGCGGGTCAATAACGCCTTTTTTTCTTCCTCAGAGCGTTCCTTATGGCGCATGCCGCAGCAAGGGAGAGTCCCTTCCTTCCCCGGATCTTCTGTTTGCCTTACCGTCTTTGTCATTCCCGACTCCTTTTTGGTCCACATTTCTTCGGTGCGGCGGTGCTTCACCGCATCGGTCATACCCCACCCGGGTATTGGCCTCTTTTTCTTTATATACCCCCGCCGGGTATTTGTCAAGTTCCTCTTTCTTGACTTGCCGCTTTTCCTATTGTAAAATATCCGCAGAAATCTACGGCACGTTACCGTGCAGCGGAGGTGCTTCTGCCATGTCTTTTGATCCGCGCCGGCCGGAAAAGGGACAGAGCCTGATCGATTTCCCGTCAGACTATGTTTTGCTCGACCTGGAAACAACCGGTCTCGACCCCCATAATGACAGCATCATTGAAATAGGCGCTGTCCGCGTGAACGGTTTTGAGTCTGTGGCTTCTTTTTCTTCGCTGGTAAGGCCGCCCGTTCCGATCAGTCCTTTCATAACCGATCTCACCGGCATTTCCAATGAAATGGTGCAGGACGCCCAAGGCATAGAGATCGTCCTGCCTGCCTTTTTGTCCTTTGTCGGTTCCTCTCTGGTGATGGGCCACAACGTCAATTTCGACGTGAATTTTCTTTATGAAAATTGCCTGCGCCTCTTCGGGCACGGTTTTTCCAACGATTTTATCGATACCCTTCGTCTCTCCCGCATGCTTTATCCGGGAGAGCGTCACCACCGCCTGTGCGACATGGAAGCACGCTTTCATCTGAATAACAAAAATGCACACCGGGCTCTGTCCGATGTTATCCTCACCAAAGAATGCTACGATGCCATGCGGCGGCACGCGGATGAGCGCGGCATCCGTCCGGATGTACTGCGCCGAGGCAAAAAGGCAAGGCGTGCCTTGACCTCTTCTCCCCTTGAAGAATGCCAAAAAGCCTCTTGCCCGGATAACGGCAGCCGTTCTTGACCGGAAGCGGGGATAGGGCGGGGGCCCCGTGGCCGATGAGGAGTTCCATTGCCGAGGTCAGTTTGGACGGATCCACAAGGGCAGACCCAACGAAAAAGATCTGGCCGAGGTTTTCACTTTTGCCCAAAATATTATTTCAAAATAAAGGAGAGCCGGACGATGAAGGAAGTATTTGAATTTTTAAAGAACTGCGGAACTTACTATTTGGCCACCATGGACGGAGATAGGCCGAGAGTCCGTCCTTTCGGTACGATCGATCTGTTTGAGGGAAAGCTCTACCTGCAGACCGGCAAGGCTAAGGCCGTTGCCCGGCAGATGAAGGCGAACCCCAAGGTCGAGATCAGTACTGCGGCTCCGGACGGAAGATGGATCCGGATCTCGGCCGAAGCGGTACTGGATGATAATATTGAAGCGCAGAAGCATATGCTGGACGCCTATCCGTCGCTTAGGGCCATGTATACCGCCGGTGACGGCAATACCGAAGTGTATTATCTGAAAAATGCGACAGCACAGATCTGTTCCTTTACGGAAGCCCCGCGTGAGATCAAGTTTTGATCCGGTGACAGCATGGCCTCTTCAAATACTGTATAAGCTGCTCGGCAAAGAGGGGTAAATATATGAATCATATCACCGTACACATCAAGGCACGAAGAAGCGTCCGCACTTATGACGGCCGAATCGTTGAGGAAAACACAAAGAGCCGGCTTCTTTCCTATGCCGCCAGTATCCATGATCCGTTTGACATTCCCGTCGAGTTCAGATTTCTCGACGCCATGGAGAACGGACTTTCCTGTCCCGTCGTAAGCGGTACAGCGCTGTTTGTCGGAGGGAAGATCAAAAATGTGCCGAACGCGAGCGCTGCCTTCGGGTATTCCTTTGAAGAATTTGTTCTGTACGCGCAGTCGCTTGGCATAGGTACGGTATGGATCGGCGGTACGATGAACCGTAACGCCTTTGAAAAGGCGATGGAGCTTGAGGAAGATGAAGTGATGCCTTGCGTGAGCCCATTAGGCTATCCGGCAAAGAAAAAGTCCCTGCGCGAAAATGTGATGAGAAAAGCCATTAAAGCGGACGAGCGGCTGCCCTTTGAAGAGCTGTTCTTTGACGGCTCGTTTGACGCTCCCCTGCAGCGGGAAAAGGCAGGCAGATCCGCAGAGCCTTTGGAAATGGTGCGGCTTGCGCCTTCGGCGGCAAACAAGCAGCCTTGGCGTGTCGTCATCACCGATGATTCGGCTCATTTTTATCTTAAACGCAGTAAGGGCTTCGGTTACGACGACAAATTGGATATGCAGATGATCGATATGGGTATTGCGCTCTGCCATTTTTCTCTTACGGCAAAGGAAAACGGTCTGAACGTTCATTTCGTGCAGCAAGAGCCGGAAAATATATCAAATTCCGAAGCCGTGTATGTGGCGTCTTACAAGCTCAGCTAAACGATAAATGTTGGTTCCCGGTCTTTATTCAAGGGGCTGCCGCAGTAACGTGCGGCAGCCCCTCTCCCTTTCTCATGATTCGTTTCTTTTTCTTTTACTCTTGCTCTCTTTTCTTTTTCATGAGGCAGCGAGAAGCGGTCAAAATGCCTCCGCTGACTAGCAGAAGTGTGAACCAGAGTCCCCGATGGCCGTCATCGCCGGTCTTGGGCGGATCCGGCGTATCCGGATCATCCGGATCATCGGGCTTATCGGGATCGTCGGGCTTATCGGGATCATCGGGCGTGAACATCCAATAGCCCGTGATCACCGTATCCTCGGTGATCTCGAAATCGTCCTTATCCCATGGCGTGAACGTCCAGGTGCCGGGGATATGTTCTCCCGTTGCCGGATCAACGGCATAATCCTGCGTCGTCGTCAGGTCGTCCTTGACCGTTACCGGTTCCTTATAGTCGTAAGGGTTGTTGTCATCGGTCGGCGCCT
Organism: Lachnospiraceae bacterium; assembly: GCA_045600745.1. Lineage (GTDB taxonomy): Bacteria > Bacillota > Clostridia > Lachnospirales > Lachnospiraceae > UBA6987. Next base: position 22 of record JAZRYN010000109.1, on the reverse strand, counting down.
CGCCGCCCTCCGGGATGCCGTA
>JAZRYN010000108.1:0-4728 GCA_045600745.1 Lachnospiraceae bacterium | reverse complement strand
GTCCCGGGCCTTTGTCAGCAAGCAGGACGCCTTAAACGACAAGACGGTCACGGCGATCCGCTGCACGGAATGCGGCATGCCGGTCATCCACCGGATGAAGTGGTTCTCATCGGCAACGGGAAATATGTATTACGCCCTGATCCAGTGCCCGCTCCACGGAAACGTCAAGGGAAAGCTCCGCATCCGGAAAACGCGGGAAGATAAGATCTTCGTAGTGAAGACGATCAAACCCGCGACAGACGAGGACGTGGAAACGTTAAAGGCACGCAAAGAAGCCGTTCGGGAAAAACGGCACAAGCGTGTGGAAAAAGAAAAGGCGGCAAAAAGGAAGAGAAAAACCAGAGCCGCCGTCTATAATTCAAGCAAATGATACGATATCCCCAGTTTGTCCAGTGTCTTTTGCTCCCGGTCCTGACAGGAAAAGAGAAAGACCTGACCGCGGTAATTCCTGCTCAGCCAGCTTAAGCAGGCTTCTAACCGCTCACTGTCATACATGGCGAAGCTGTCATCGAAAAAGAGCGGCATGTCCTCATGCGGCCACAGGCAGCGCACCATGGCAAGCCGGAAGGCAAAATATAACTGCTCCATAGCGCCGGCAGAGAGTGCTCCCGGCGCTATTTTTCTGCCTGCGGAAAGGGCGTAAAGCTCCATATCGTCGCTGACGAGAAGGCCGTCATAGGCGCCTTTCGTGATTTCCCGGAAGATCGCGGAGGCCTCGGCGGTCAGCGGCTCTCCGAAGTGGAGAGAGGCGTCTTCCGCGAGCGCCGTTAAGGAAGCGGCGGCCCTGCCGGCTGCCGCGATCTCACTGCGCAGCCGTTCATTTTCCGCAAGGATAGGCTTTAGGACTTCTTTTTTTGCCATAGCTTCCCGTATGGCAAGCTCCCACCCCTCGCGCCGCACCTTGAGGGTGAGCTGTTCGTTTAACGAAGCGTTTAACGCCTCGCGGGAGGCCGAGAGGGCAGCCAGTTCTTCGGTGCTCTCTTCAAACACGCGGCGTTTTTCTTCAAGAAAATCATACAGCTCCAGCACCTTTTCCAGATAGGCCTTCATTTCCCGGGCTTCCATAAGCGTTCCCTCGGCGGAATAGTCCGGCAGATAAACGGCGAGCATATCCCTGACCAGTCCGCGATTTTTTCGGTCGCCGAGATCAGCGTCCTGACGGCGTGTGATGCGGGTGAAAAAGACAGCGGAAAAAAGCGCGGCGATGAAGAGCGGAAGCAGCAGGAACAAGCTGTGCCCAGCCTGAATGATGCGGTTCATCATGACCAGAGAAAAGAAGGTCAGCAGGATCATCAGGAGAGAAAGCAGGCCAAGGAAGCCTTTGCCCTTTCCGGACGCCGTACCGTAGTCTCTCTCATAGAGCTGAAGCTGCTCGCAGAGAACGGTGCAGCGCCTTAGATCATCCTGAACGCTTTCTCGCGTGGCGGTCCCCATGTTGGTCAGAAGCGCTTCCTTCTGCTTCAGGCTCCGGTCTGCCTTCTCCCGGTCTGCGGTCAGCTTCCGGATCCGCGCATCCTGCGCGTCCGCTTCGGCTTTCAGGCTCTCATAATCGCCGCCCTCGGAAAGCGTGCGGCACTCAAGCTCCCGAAGGGTGCCTGCCAGGGCTTCATCCTCGACCTCCGCAGCGGTATCGATACGGCGCTCCATGCCCTTCTGCAGGGTCTTTAATTCCTGAATGGCGGCGTAGACATTGATGCTTTCGTCACCGCTGCTTTTCAGGTTCATGATGTGATTTTTGACGTCTGCCGCCAATCCGTCGCCGGTCGCCGCACCGAGCTGACGGAAGGAGAGCGTGCCGGCAAAAAGGTACGGCGTAAGGCCGTCCGGCAGCGGGATCTCGTCCTGAGAGATACGGCTGACCCGCCCGACCTCCTCCAGCGTGATCAGTGATTTCGGCGGCGTGCGGGAAAAATCGCGTTCGGCATTTACGATCTGATCGCCCCTCTGCCAGGTCAGGGAGCCGCCGTATAGATCCGGCTCCTTCCACGGCAGATTCGCCCGGTAGATCCCGGAGGCGGCTGCCCGGCCCCTGCCCTTTTCCATGCCGAAGAGGAGCGCCGCAAAGGCGGTGTGCAGGGTGCTTTTTCCGGATTCGTTCTTTCCGCTGATCAGTGTGATGCCGTCTTCAAACACGAAGCTTCTGTCTCTAAGCGAGCCGAACTGCCGGATATAACATTTCTTGAGCTTCAATGAAGGGCCTCCTTTCCGGAAGAGGCGGAGCGCATCAGCGCATCGAGCCCGTAGTAAAGAGAGCGCCGTGCGGCGGGGTCGTTTTCCTTATCGCCCTCGGTAAGATTCCGGACAAACTGTCCTAATAGATCGCCGGCGGGCCGTTTCTTAAGCTCCTCGAGCGGATAGTCGGGCAGAGATTCGTCCGTGACCTCAAAGACGCCGCTGGTGCGGCGCAGAGCGTCAAGATCCGGAACGAACGCCGGATCGCGGCGGCCGGTCAGGCGGATGTTCAGGACCTCCCGGTTCAGCTCATCCGCGCGCCGCCTGATCAGGCTCTCCAGAGCCGAGGCGGTCATTTCCGGCGTCAGGCTGACGGTGACGTCCGTGTAGGCGAAAGCGGAAAGAGCCCTCCATTCAAGGGAAAGTCCTTCCTTGGTCAGGCTGCCGAGATAGCAGCCGTGTGCGCCGGTCTCGGTATGATCGAGGGCCTCCGGCGAGCCGGGGAAAGCCAGCTTCCCTTCCTGAGCAAGCGCCGGCTTGTGCAGATGCCCCATGGCGATATAGTCCCAGGCGCCGGCAAGCAGGCGGGACGGCTTTATCGGCACGTGGCGCGCGTCGCCGCCGTGGGCAAGAAGGATGTGCCGGCGGCCGTCTCTTGGCGCTACGGCCTCATCGAGACGCGGCTCGGGGATCTCCTGCGCATCATAGCTGAAGCCGTGCACCTCCAGATTCCATTGAGGATAGAACACGGAGCTCATTTCCGGCGAAGAGAGAAAGCTTACCTGCGGGCAGAAGGAAAAGCGAGAGTAAGCCGAACCCGGGCGGACGAAATCATGGTTGCCCGCGATCAGAACGACCTTCGTGCGGGGCAGGGTACCGAAAAGATAGTTGACGTCCTTAAGCTCCCGTTCGGTCGGCGGTGCATGAAAGAGATCTCCGGCAATAAGCAGCAGATCAATATCCTCCTTGATACACAGATCGACGATCCGCAGCAGCTGTGTACGCACGGCGTCGGCCCTCGCAGCGCCCCAGGGGCGGTCCCTGTCCGGCTGTGCGCCGAGATGCAGATCAGCGGTATGTAGAAAACGCACGGCGAACCTCCTAACGGAATAAACGAAGTTGTCCTCATTATAGCCATTTTTCACCTGCCGCACAAGCCCAACTCATCTTTTCAATCCGGACGGACTGTGCTATAATAAAAACACCTGATCTTCAACTGTTAGGAGGGCGATATGGTAAAAAAAGAAATGAATGCGATGCTACTTGCCGGAGGCCAGGGCAGCCGCCTCGGAGTCCTTACGCAGAAAATCGCTAAGCCTGCCGTTGCTTTCGGCGGAAAGTACTGTATCATTGATTTCCCCTTGAGCAACTGCGTGAATTCAGATGTGGACACCGTCGGCGTCTTAACGCAGTATCAGCCTCTGCAGCTGAACACGCATATCGGGATCGGCATCCCGTGGGATCTGGACAAGCAGGTAGGGGGCGTCACCATTTTACCTCCGTACGAAAAATCCGGGGACAGCGAATGGTATACCGGAACGGCCAATGCCATTTACCAGAACCTGAACTTCATGGACAGCTACAATCCGGACTATGTGCTGATCCTTTCCGGCGACCATATTTACAAAATGGACTACGGCGAGATGCTGGAACGCCACAAAAAGACCGGCGCCGAGGCGACCATTGCCGTCATGCCGGTGGACCGCGAAGAGGCGCACCGCTACGGCATTCTGGTGACGGACGATACGGGAAAGGTCACGGAATTCGAGGAAAAGCCGGAAAATCCGAAGAGCAATCTTGCCTCTATGGGCATTTACATTTTCAACTACCGGACGCTGAAAAAAACGCTTGCCGAGCTGGAAGACGTACCCGGCTGCGATTTCGGCAAGCACGTCATCCCCTACCTGTTCCGTGAGACGGATAAGGTCTATGCCTTCGAGTTCAACGGCTACTGGAAGGACGTCGGGACGCTCACGACCTATTGGGAGACCAATATGGAGCTGACGGATCTGGTGCCGGAATTCAATCTTTATGAGGAATTCTGGCAGATCTATACCAGCGCCGAGTCTCACGCACCGGCTTATCTGGGGGCAAATGCGCAGACGTCGCACGCGATCATCGGCGACGGCAGCAGCATCGAGGGAAAGGTGAAGCGCTCCGTGCTGGGCTCCGGCGTCACGGTCGGTGAAGGCGCGCAGGTGATCGATTCGATCCTGATGAACGGCGTCGTGATCGAGGAGGGGGCCGTGGTCCGCAAGGCGATCCTGGCAGACAACGCGAGAGTCGGGAAAAACGCCCGGCTCGGCGAAGGGAATTTTGAACCGAGCCGCCTGGATACCAAGGTCTACAACAGCAACCTTGTGGTCGTCGGCGCGGGCAGCGTGATCCCGGAAGGGGTGACGGTCGGCAAAAACACAGCGATCAGCGGCGTTACGGTGGCAGAAGATTATCCGGAGGGCGTGCTTCCCTCCGGCGGCTATATCCTGAAAAAGGAGGGTGTGAGATGAAAGCAGTAGGGATCATTCTTGCCGGCGGCGGCTCCGACCGCATGAAGGG
>JAZRYN010000107.1:0-10801 GCA_045600745.1 Lachnospiraceae bacterium | reverse complement strand
AAGACCGCTTGGCCTCCGACTTCGGATAGGAAGGGCGGTTCACTTCATTGGCCAGTGCCTTATCCCAGCTCTCACCGGTGTCATTGGCAATAAATACCCAGTTCGGATACTGGCTGTGCAGCGACACAAGATAGGACTGATAGCTCGACGGAAAGCCGAGAAAGCTTAAATAATCCGTATAGGCATTCTTTCCGGGCTTGATGACGGCAGTACGGGTATAATTTCCGCTGATGTAGCCGGTTATCTCCTTGCCGTTAGCGAAATAGCCGGTCGCCACCTTGTACCAGCCGTTTTCCTGTCCCAGGACCTCCAGAACGACGCCGCGGCGGACTGTCGCGATGATCGAGGAGGTCTTATCGGGCGCAGTGCGCAGATTCAGCGCGGAAGCGTTCTGCAGCACGCAGAGCGTGACTGCCTCCTTAAGGCCCTCCACCGGGAAGCTGCGATAGGGGATCGAATACGGTCCGGCAGGCGCCTTGGCATTTATCTCCGGCACCTCCTCCGCTAAGGAAGCGGCGCCCCCCTCAGGGCTGTCAGCGGGTAAAGCCCCCTCCGGCGCAGACGCAGAAGAAAGGCCGCTTTCGTCTGCCGTTTCCGAAAAGAGCGTATCCGCCTCCGGAAGAGCGTCCGTTTGTTCCGGCATCTCATCCGAAGCCGTTTCTGTCAGAGCTGTCTCTTCCGTTTCCGAGCTTATGGCCGCCTCAGGCGGCTCTCCGGGAGCGTCCATGGCCTGCACGCCTTCACTTAAGCCGGACAGCACAAGCAGAAGTGCCAGCACGGCACTCCAGTGTCTCTTCCTTTGCAGCCTTTCTCTTCGACGCATAGTGTCCCTCTCTTGCGATAACACAAGCGAAGGTCCCGAAGGCCCTTTGCTTGTCACTATTGTCTGAGTTTTTTTCAGTCCTCGGAGGGCTTTTCGACCTGCACGATGGCCTGCTTCTGCATCGGAATGCGGCAGTTCTTGTTGTTGCCGAATTCCACGATCACGGTGTCATCCGTCATATCGATAATGACGCCGTAGAAGCCGGCGGTGGTCAGCACGCTGTCACCGATCGACATGCTTGCCATCAGCTCCTGCTGCTGCTTCTTCTGTTTCTTCTGGGGTCTGATGATCATAAAATACATCATGGCGCCGATCAGCACCACATAAATGATCAGGACCAGACCACCGTTCCCGTTAGACGCAGCCGCATCAGCCATCAGCATTACCTTACCCATATAAAATCCTCCGTCAGCCGCATGCAGCATTTTCCTGCGCGGCAGTCTCGATCTCGCCCTCGGCCATTTTGCACAGCTTTTCCTTTTTATATTCCGGGAAACGCTCTTCATCAAGGCTCTGACGAATCTCGCTCATCATTGTATTATAAAAATACAAATTATGCAAGACACAGAATCGCATTCCCAGCATTTCTCCGGCTTTCAGCAGATGCCGGATGTAGGCGCGGCTGTAACCTCCGCGGCAGACCGGACAGCCGCAGCCCTCTTCAATCGGCCTCTCGTCCCGCTCGTATTTGGCATTCAGCAGATTCATCTTGCCGTGGTTGGTATAGACATGGCCGTGGCGGCCGTTCCTGCTCGGATAGACACAGTCAAAGAAATCAATGCCCCGTTCGACGCCCTCCAAGATGTTGGCGGGCGTGCCGACCCCCATCAGATACGTCGGCTTTGCCTGCGGCAGATGCGGAACGACGGCATCGAGGATGCGGTACATTTCTTCTGCCGGCTCGCCCACCGCAAGCCCGCCGACCGCATAGCCGGGAAGGTCCAGTGCGGCGATCTCATCCGCATGGCGGACCCTTAGGTCTTCAAAGGTCGCTCCCTGGTTGATCCCGAAAAGCAGCTGCTCGCGGTTCACCGTATTTTCCTGTTCATTTAAGCGGGCAAGCTCCGTTATGCAGCGTTTTAACCATCTGGTCGTGCGTTCCGTGCTCTGCTGCGCATAAGCATATTCCGCCGGGTTGCGGACGCACTCGTCAAAGGCCATGGCAATGGTAGAGCCGAGATTCGACTGGATCTGCATGCTCTCCTCCGGCCCCATAAAGATCAGTCTGCCGTCCACATGCGAGTGAAAGCGGACGCCTTCCTCTCTGATCTTGCGCAGCTTGGCCAGAGAAAAGACCTGAAAGCCGCCGGAATCCGTCAGGATCGGCCTGTCCCAGCGCATAAAGCGGTGCAGGCCGCCAAGGTCATGGATCAGCTGATCGCCGGGTCTGACATGCAGGTGATAGGTGTTGGACAGCTCCACCTGACAGCCGATCTCCTTAAGGTCAGCCGTCGAAACCGCGCCTTTAATGGCTCCTGCCGTTCCGACATTCATAAAGACCGGTGTTTCCACGGTTCCGTGGACCGTTTCAAAGCGGCCGCGTTTGGCCCGTCCGGACGTTTTTAACAGCGTATATTTAGCCATAAGGTCTCCTTTCAGAGGGCGATCCTCCCGGGCGCAGGGAAGCGGATGTGTTTCATGCTGCGTGCGGCATAGGCGCCCTCAAAGACCGTCAGCAGGAGCCAGCCAGAGGCGACGGATATACAAATGCCGTAGATGCCCATGAGCGGGATCAGGATCGCCGACAGGATCACGCGCAGCAGGACCTGTCCCGCCGAGGCGATCATGGTCACCGGCAGTCTGCCGATGCCGCGGAAAAAGCCCTGGAGGATCTCGCCCGACAGGCTGAACATGTAGGGCAGCGCCATGGTTCCGATGTAGACAGCGCCGGCGCCGATCACCGCCTCATCCGAGGAAAAGATCGCGATCAGCTGTCTGGGCAAAAGCGTGCACAAAGCAGCGAGCAGAAGTCCGTATGTCAAGTCAAGGGCTAAGCCCTTCCGGAAAAAGCCCTTGACCCGTTCCGCATTGCGATGGCCGAAGTTCTGGGCCATGCAGACCACCATGCCGGCAGATATCCCCTGCGATACCGCCTGAAGCAGCACTTCAAGCCGCATCCCCATGTTATAGCCGGTTACGGTATCCTGGCCGAGCGGCGTAAGCATGCCCTGGATCAGAAGCCGTCCGGCGCAGACCACCGTGCTCTGCATGGCGCTTGCCCAGGCATAGCTTAAGATCATCCCGCTCATGCCGCCCGAGGGCCGAAGCTCCTCTCTTTTTAGCGACAGCCTAGGACATTTTCTGTGGGTATACAAGATCAGTGCCACTGCCGAAAGGAGCTGACAGGAGACCGTGGAGACCGCTACGCCGACGACGCCTAAGCGAAAACCTCTGACAAAAGCGATATCTAACAGGGCATGAAGGACAGAGCTTGAAGCAAGCACGATAAAGGGAAAGCGTGAGTTGCCGTAGGAACGCAGGATCGCCGCATAGTAAACGTAAAGGAAATTGGCAATAAGTCCGGCGGCAACGACCGAAAGGTAGACCATGGCCTCGGCGATCGTTTCCGGGTCGGTTTTTTCGGAAACCAGAATAGGTCTTGAAAAGAAGAAAACGGCGGCAGTCAGAAGCAGAGTAAGGACCATGCCGCCGGTAAGCGCCGTTGCATGGACCTTTTTCAGCTTATTCCACTCCTCTGCCCCGCACAGCTGACTGACCAGCACGCCCACGCCGGTGCAGGCGCCGACGATAAGCCCGTACACCAGATCCATGATCGGGCTTGCCGCACTGATGCCGGAAAGCGGGAGCGTCCCGAGATATTGCCCCACCACAACAGCATCCACGATGTTGTAAAGCTGCTGGAACAGATTGCCGCAAATAATGGGGATGGCAAAGCTGAGCAGTGTCGGAAACTGCTTTCCGTTCAGGATCTCCTGCTGTTTATCGGATAGGACGCTGCCGCCCGGATCTGCCTGTTTCATTGGGTCTCCCTGCGCCGGTATTTCGCTCGCGCACTCCCATTATAACCAATTAAGGGACATTTTCAACCGAAAATGTCCCTTAGATCGATTCTGCGGACGCCGCCTTATCAGCTGTTCAGCAGCAGCAGACCGAAGACCAGGGTAAACAGCGCTACTGTCTCTATGATACCGATGACGATAAGGTAGTTGCCTGTGCCCTTTCCTGTGGAGCCCAGCGCATCCGCGGCTGCCGCGGCTGCCTTGCCCTGAAACAGCGCCGACAGACCGATGGCCAGACCGCAGAACAGACCGACGCCCAGCGCCAGCCCCGGGTCAACACCGGCCGACCGGATAAAGTTCATCAGCAGGAAACCGTAAATGGTCTGCGTTAACGGTGCGCCGGAGAAGGCGACCATGATAAAGGGCGCCGGTTTTCCGCTCGCATAGCATTTTTTCCATGCCCCGATCGCCGACATGCCGGCAAAGCCTGCGCCGAAAGCAGAACCCGCAGCTGATAAACCGAGAGCAGCAGCCATGCCAATAAATTCGATATTCATAGTGAAACTCCTTTGCTAATATGTTTTCGCCATTAATTTTGTATTTTATCGTTTTTTCTGAACGGCTCGTAGGGGATTCCCGCCCACTCGATCCCGGCCTGTCCGGAGAATTCCAGTACGTTCAGGCGGACGCCGTGTACCACGACAGACAGAAAGCCCATCACGATATTCAGGGCATGCCCGATGATCACGACGATGATGCCGGCGATCACTAACGGCCCCTTAAAGCCTGCCGCGATCCCGTTGAAGCTCTGCGAAATGGCAAGGCCCGCCATGCCGACGGCAAAAAGGCGGATGTAGCTCATCACATTGCCGAAGCAGCTGATCGTATTCAGGAAGACCGTAAAGGAATCCGCAAGTCCTGTTTTTAAGCCCTGCGCAAAGGTCTTGTCCGGCGCCATTCCGCCGAATATAACGACCAGCAGGAAGGCCAGCCCGATGCCGCCGAAGACCGGGACCACCGGGATATTTTCTCCGATGACCAGATACAGCGCCAGCAGATACATCGAAACGACCGCAATGATCCAGCCGATATCCGCAACAAAGCTCAGATCCTTCTCACGGACTTTCTTTCTTACGGCAAGGAGCGAGCCGAGCGCCATCTGGACCGCGCCGAGCGTGAACGAGAGCTTCATGATATTGTTCTGCTGTGCCGTTGCCGTGACGTTAAAGTATTGCGGATAGTTGGCAAAGCCTGGAATGACCAGAGCTTTTAGCAGCGGTACGTCCATGGCCTTTTCGATCCCGAACCAGGTCCCGGTGACCATTCCCCAGAGTATGGTCGCTGCCGAAAGGACGTACAGAAGAAAGATCAGGTCGTTCACCTTCTTCGTCTTCACGTGATAGAAGGCAGCGCCTCCCATGATCAGCAGGCCGTAGCCCGCATCCCCGATGATCATGGCAAAGAACAGGACGAAAAAGAGGAAGAACCAGAGAGAGATATCCTGTTCCCGGTATCCCGGAAGGATGTTCAGAAGGTCAAGGATCGGCTTGAGCAGGCGGGAGACCTTGTTGAAGCGAAGCTTTGTCGGGATCCCGTCGTCATCCTCGCCAGCATCATCGATCGCCCATGCCCAGTTCTTTTCGGCCGCCTCCTTCTTGAAGGCCTCCTCATCCTGTTCGGGAATGTAGCCGGAGAGCCATACCAGAGCATCATCATTTTCCGCCGTCTCGCTTGCCGAAGACCATATCTCGGCATTCTGTGCCTTTAGGAGCTGCGCCCGGAAGCTGGGCCGGTAAACGGCAGCTTCCCTGATCGACCGGCTGCACTCTTCCGCTTCGCGGTCACAGGCAGCGATCTCTTCCCTGAGCTCGCTCAGGCTTTTTTCCGGCAGGGCAAGCTCTGTGCCGCTAAACTGCGGGGGAAGCGTTCCGAGCACCGCGGCTTTTTCCTGCTTTCCTGCCGGAGCAAGGCGGATCAGCTTGACCTGCTTGCTTTCTGCCGCTTCCCGGTAATCCTTATCGCTCATGCGGTAAAAGTGCAGATCCCAGCCCTCCTGCCGCAGCGTCTTTACTTCCTCCGGCGAGAAATCGCCCCAGTCCTTTATTCTGTCGATCTCGGCAGCCGCAGCGCTTCTTTCCTGGGCCAGCTGTGCTTTGCGTTCCGCGAAGGCAAGGACGCTGTTCAGGCATTTCTCAAAGTCGCCGTCAGAAAGGAGCTTTTCCCGGTCTTCCTTATCCGTTTGATAATCGTCAAGAGCCATCAGAGCTTTGGAGATCATAGCGAAGCGTTCCGTGCTTTCGCGGTCTGCCGCCTTTTTCGCTGCCAGATGCAGGATACCCAGATCTCTCAGGGCATTCAGCATATCCTCCTTACGGCCGGCGGCGGACACAACACAGACCTTTTTCATTTTTTCGATCATGTCTCTGCCCCCGTCAGTTTTTTCTTGGAGATCTTTCCGCGGACGACGGCTGCCGTCTGCTGGTCGCCCAGATAGACGCCGATGATCCGGATATTCTCCCTGGCCTCCGGGATCTTGACCTTTTCAAAAAGGTTGACTCTTTGGGAGGTCGAACGAAGCTCTTTTTCAAGCGCCTCGACCCGCTTCCGCTTCGTGGAGGCCAGCGCATCGAGCCTTGCGATCTCGCGCAGCCTGATAACGGCGGTGTCTACCCACAGCGGATAATCATCAACATCGTAGCTGATCTCCCTGAACTTCAGCTCCTCAAACCGGGGAACGCTCACCCCGGCAATATTTTCCGCCGTGCAGATGACCGTATCCGGCTGGATCAGCTGATCTAATTTCATGCTGTCTTCAAAGATGGCATTTTCGGCAAATACCGCGATCCAGTCGTCCAGGTCTCCGATCATTTGATCCCTGTCGGCTTCCAATTGTTCGAGCTCGGCGTTCTCCTTCATGATCACGCTCTGCAGCTGCTGTTTTTTCAGCTGCAGTGTCGGAAGGTAGCGTTCAAACTGCTTTAACTTATCCTTCTGGATCTTCTGCTCATTTTTGGTAAGTTTGATCGCCATTGCCCGCTCCTTAACCGATTGCCTCTTTGTTCGGCCACCTCTCCCGGATCAGATTCGTCTTCAGACCGGTCTCATTCGGTTCGAAGCACTCCGCCAGGATCTCCCAGCCGAGGTCGAGCGCCTGTTCAAGCGGAATATTCACGGACAGGTCCATCAGCTTCGTCTCGAACAGCTGACCGTATTTCAGGAGCTTTTCGTCCCATTCCGTCATCAGGAAGCCCATGGATTTCTTCTCCAGGCTTTCCTTATACTGGGCATAGAGCTTGATCATGCCGTCCATAAGCGCCCGATGATCGTCGCGCGTATTTCCGTTGACATTCTGTTTCAGACGGGACAGCGAGCCGAAGGGCTCGATATGACCGCCCTTTAAGTAATACTGTCCCTCCGTGATATAGCCGGTATTGTCGGGAACGGGGTGCGTCACGTCGTCGCCCGGCATGGTGGTGACCCCTAAAATGGTGATCGAGCCGGCGCCTTCAATATCCACCGCCTTCTCATAACGCGAAGCCAGACAGCTGTACAGATCGCCCGGATAACCGCGGTTAGACGGCACCTGCTCCATCGTGATCGCCATTTCCTTCTGTGCATCGGCAAAGTTCGTCATATCCGTCAGCAGGACCAGCACCCGCTTGCCCTCAAGCGCAAACTGCTCCGCCACGGCAAGAGACAGATCGGGCACCAGCGTACATTCAACGATGGGATCGGACGCCGTGTGAATAAACATGACCGTATGGCTCATGGCGCCGCCCTTTTCGAGGGCATCCCTGAACGCCAGATAGTCATCGTATTTCAGTCCCATGCCGCCGAGAACGATCACATCGACCTCGGCCTGCATGGCAATACGCGCTAACAGCTCGTTATACGGTTCACCGGAGATCGAGAAGATCGGCAGCTTCTGGCTTTCCACCAGTGTGTTGAACATATCGATCATCGGAATTCCCGTCCGGATCATTTTATTGGGCAGGGTCCTCTTCGAGGGATTGAAGGAGGGTCCGCCGATCGGGATCATATTTTCGGTCAGGGCAGGGCCGTGGTCGCGCGGGACGCCCGTCCCGTCAAATATCCTTCCCAGCAGGTTCTCGGAGAAGGATACCATCATCGGCCGTCCCAGAAAGCGGACCGGGTCCGTTGTGCTGACGCCCTGCGCGCCCGCAAACACCTGCAGAGAAACAATATCCTTATCCAGCTTGATCACGCTGGCATAGCTGTCACCTACGAGCGCCAGGTCACCGCTGCGGATGCCTTCGGCACGGACCGTGACCACATTGCCGATGATCGATCTGATTTCTGTATATACCTTTTGCATACGAGCCTCCTATTTCACTGCCTTCGTCTTATAGAAATCGGCGATCTTCTTCTCCTGCGCCTCAAATTCGGGTGCTTCGAAGTAGGTGGCATGCCAGTCAAGAAATTCCTGTCTGAGTTCATTGAAAAAGGCCCGGATATCCTTCTTGTCTTCCAGCTCGTAGTCGGTCATCAGCGCGTCATAAAGACAGTCAAATTCGATCCGCTGCCGCTCGGGCGGACAGACGGCATCGATCGGGTCAAAGGAGTTCTGCTGCAGATAGACCGAGTCCAAAAGCTCGCCCTTCTGGTAAATGATATAGTCCTCCGAGGAGGTTCCCTCTTCGCCCACGACCTTCATCATCTGACCGATCTCATTGCTGCGGTGCAGGATCGCACGGGCCTGCTCTACGCGGGCTTTATCGACGACGCCGTTATATTTGGACCAGGAGTCCATCGGATGGATGGCCGGGTATTTGCGGGCGTCGGACCGTTCCCGGGAAAGGCCGTGAAAGGCCCCGACGACCTTTAGCGTTGCCTGCGTCACCGGCTCTTCAAAGTTGCCGCCGGCAGGGGACACGGTGCCCCCGATCGTGATCGACGCTTTTCTTCCATCCTTCAGCCGGACTTTGCCTGCTCTCTCGTAGAAAGCGGCGATCGTGGATTCCAGATAAGCCGGGAAGGCTTCCTCCCCGGGGATCTCCTCCAGTCTGCCGGACATTTCGCGCATGGCCTGTGCCCAGCGGCTGGTGGAGTCGGCAAGCAGCAGAACGTCCAGCCCCATCTGCCGGTAGTACTCGGCAAGCGTGACGGCTGTATAGCAGGAGGCTTCTCGGGCAGCCACCGGCATGGATGAGGTATTGCAGATGATGATCGTCCGTTCCATGAGCGAACGGCCCGTCTTCGGGTCTTCCAGCTCGGGAAACTCCGTCAGTACCTCTACGACCTCTCCGGCCCGTTCACCGCAGGCAGCCACGATCACAACGTCAGCCTCCGCGTTCTTCGCTTCCAGATGCTGAAGGACCGTCTTGCCGGCGCCAAAGGGACCGGGAATGCAGAAGGTCCCGCCCTTAGCGACCGGAAGGAAAGCATCGATGCAGCGGATCTTGGTGACTAACGGCTCATCGGGACGGAGCCGCTCCTCGTAGCATCTGACCGGCTGTTTGATCGGGTGCGAGAAGACCATGGACAAGGCCTTCTCCTCGCCCTTGTCATTTTCGATCACGCAGATCGTATCTCTCACGTTATACGATCCTTTTTCCTTAATGGATCTCACGGTCCATATCCCACGGGTAATAAAAGGAACCATGATCTGGTGAACAAATATGCCCTCCGGGACCGTGCCGACCGTATCGCCCGCAGCGACCTGATCCCCCGGCTTTACCACCGGGGTAAAATCCCAGCTGCGGTCCGGGATCGGATTCAGATATACGCCTCTTTCCAAAAAGAAGCCGCACTTCTCCGCCAGCTCCGGAAGCGGGTTCTGAAGCCCGTCATAGACCTGTGTCAGCAGGCCGGGGCCAAGCTCCACGCTCATCAGCTCGCCCGTAAATTCCACCGGGTCGCCGACCTTGATCCCGTTCGACATCTCGTAGATCTGCATACTGGCTTCGCCGCCGTTTATCCGGATGACCTCGCCCTTCAGGCGCTTGTCTCCGACAATGACATAGCCTACCTCATTTTTACGAACGGAGCCCTGAAAGCTGACCTTGGTCAGGTTGCCGTTGACTCCGGTCACATGTCCAGTTAAAGTTTCCATTGAATATCTCCCATTATAAGCTGTATACCCGCTCCTTGATCTTTTCGAACAGCTGATCAAATTCAGCCCTGCCTTTTTCCTTTTCAAAGCAGCTCCTGCGTTCAAGCAGTTTCAGCTTGATCGCATATCCAAACAGCACCTGAGCGTCAAACATATGCAGTCCCACCAGCGTATCCAAAAGCTCAAATTCATAATCAAGAAGCAGCTGCTCCGCTTCAAGCGGATCGGCCACCGCAAGAACCGCAGCGATCACCTGGCTGTTCATCCCGTTCTTGTCATAGCCGGACGGGTAGGGTCTGCCAAGCGCCATGCTCCGCTGAGCATTTAACTCCCTCATAAGCGCTCCGTACGTGGAAGTCCATTCCTTAAGCAGCGGGCCTTCCGAGGAAGAAAGCGTCAGCGCTTGAAGCTGCTCGTAGGTCTTCTCATCGACATTGCTCTGGCAGGCAAGGAGGAATTCCTCATAGCTCATCGGCATCTCCCCGCCCGGATCTAACGCCGGAAGGCTGGACACCAGATAATAATAGGATGCCATAAGCTCCTCCTCTCAGAAATCAAGGTTTCTGAAATACGGCATCAGCATCTCCATGATCTCCTGATCGGAACAGTCGAAATAGCCGGAGCCGTCGTTCGCCGCCAGCCGGAACCCTGCCTGGACGCTTTTGGTCGGCCGTATGGTCAGCCCGGCTTTGATCTCCTTTGCCAGCTCCGCCTTTAATGCGTCATCGACCTCTGCCACCTCTGCCGTAAAAGCCGTCAGCTCCCTGCCCTCCACGGCGGCACGGATCAGCTTGCCCAGCGCTTCGCCGCTTACGGAAGACCGGATGCCGGCTGAAAGGATCTTTTCATACGCCGCCTGCACCTCTGCCTTAAAGGCAAGCATCGCATCCCGCTTAGCCTGTTCGGCGCCTACGATGGCGCTCTCTCTCAGCGTATCGATCTCTT
>JAZRYN010000106.1:0-3482 GCA_045600745.1 Lachnospiraceae bacterium | reverse complement strand
GCAAAGAAGGGGAGCACGTAGATCTCCGTATCCCAAAAGTAATGCCCCTCGTAGCCCTCGCCGGAGAGCCCCTTGGACGCGACCGAGCAGATGCCGTCGCTGCCGCAGGACTGCAGGAGCTGATACTGATTAAAGAGCATGGCTGTACCGCTGTCATCGTCGGAGTCGATGAGTACGCCGCAGTTATCCCAGAAGCTTTTCAGGTATTTCCGCTGTTCGTCGAGCATTTCCGCAAGGCGGCCGAAGGCAGTGCTCATGCACTCCTCGGCTTTCTCGCGGCAATGTTCCGAGCGAAGGGAATCGGCCACGGCGACGTACTTTACAAAGCGAAGCGTTTCGCCGCATTCGATGCGGCAGGAATATTCGGCGGTATAGCTGTGGCTTTCCGCGTCATAGACCGTGTTTTCGTCAACGGGCTTTGAAAACTCGTGCTTTACGCCGGTACAGAGTCCGATGCCGCTGCGGGAGGTGGCGCTTTCAAGATAAGTCGCGCCGTCTTTTTCACAGAAGCCCATGGGTTTTAAGAGCATGGCCGACTCGGAGCCGACGCGGGGATCGCCCTCGGCCGCGTAGTTTCTGGCAAGTCCGCAATGGAGGGAAGTTATTTTACCAATGCCCGAAAAGTTTTCCGGAAGTATCTCACACTCGATCGTAAACAGGTTTTTCCTTACGAAGCTTGCCATGCGCGTAAACTTCAGGCGGACGCGCTTTCCCTGGGGGGAGCACCACAGAAGCTCGCGCTTTGAGACGCCCGCGTCCATGTCGAGACTGCGGGAAAAATCCCTGACCTCGCCGCTGAACATGGAAAATTCCTCGTCACCGAAGCAGAGCTTCACGGTCTGCACATCGGCGATATTCAGCATGGTATCCTTTTCCTCGATGAGATTGCAAAGGCTCTCCGACTGCTTCATCGGAATGATATCGTAAACGCCGTTTACATACATGCCGCGCATGGTGGCAAAGCCTTCGGGAACGCCCTCTTCAAGAGAAGCTCTCACACCGATGTAGCCGTTGGCGTTGTGAAAAAGCGTCTCCTGAAGCATGAGCGTTCCTTTATCGGGAGGAAAGAGTTCTGATTTGATGATCTTGTTCATGTGGGAGAAATCATCCCTTTACGGCACCTGCCGCAACACCCTTGACGATGTACTTCTGAGCGCACAGATAGAAGACGATGACGGGAATGATCGTCAGCATAAGCGCAGCCATGGCAAGGTTCCATTCGATCGTGTACTGGCCGAAGAAGGTCTGCGTGCCGATGGGAATGGTCATGTTTGCAGCGGTCTTGAGGGTAAGACTGGGCAGGAGGTAGTCGTTCCAGATCCAGATGACATCCAGAATGGAGAGCGTCACGATGACGGGCTTCATGGTCGGGAAGACGATGTGCCAGAAAAGCTGCCAGGTATTGCAGCCGTCGATGGTCGCCGCTTCCTCCAACGATCTCGGGATCGAGCCCTTGACAAAGCCGTAGCAGAGGAAAATTCCCATGCCGGCACCGAAGCCGAGATACATGAAGATCAGGCCGCCGAGCGTGTCCTTCATCGTCAGGAAGCCGCCGGTCATTTTGGTGATGCTGTTCATCTCCTGCATGAGCGGCATCATGAGCGTCTGGAAGGGGATCAGCATGGTGAGGATCAGCACGGCATAGATCGCCTTCGACAGCTTTCCGTCGTAGCGGGCGATCATCCATGCCGCCATGGTGCACATGATGATAAGCAGACCGACGCTGACGACCGTGAGGATCAGCGAGTTTTTGAAGGCATTGAGAAAGTCCATGCGGTTCATGGCGTCAAGATAGTAGCTCAGGGAGAAGTGCTGGGGCAGGGCGAGAGCGTTTGAGTACATTTCCTCTCTGGACTTGAAGGAGTTCGTGAGAATGATATACACGGGGAACAGCCACGCGAGGCTGGCGACCACGAGCAAAACGGAGGAGATGGCTTTTCTTGTTTTACGCATCAGATTTCAACCTCCTTACTGCTGGTAGCTCTGACCTGAAGGAATGTAATGACGGCCACGATGAGGAAGAAGATGATCGCCTTGGCCTGACCTAAGCCGAAGTTACTCTTGACGAAGATCTCATTATAGATATTCATCGAGATCATCTCCGTTGCGCTGGCGGGGCCGCCGCCGGTCAGGGATACGTTAACATCATAGATCTTGAAGCAGTTGGACAGCGTCAGGAAGAGGCAGATGGTGATGGAGGGCATCAGAAGCGGCAGCTTGATGTGGATAAGCTCCTTCCAATCGGAGGCGCCGTCGATCTTGGCGGCCTCCAGCACATCGCCGGAGATCGCTTCCAGTCCGGCAATGTAAATGACCATCATATAGCCCGCCATCTGCCATGTGGCCACCACGATCATGGCGTAAAAGGCATAGTGCGGGTCGGAAAGCCAGTTGAAGAACAGGGTTTCGTTGCCGGTGTTGGCGGCGAGAAGGGTCATGCCCTGACCGAGAACGTATTTCCAGACATAACCGAGGATCAGTCCGCCGATGAGGTAGGGCATAAAGAGCATCGCTCTGCCGGGGTTTTTGAACTTGATCTCGGAGGTGACCCAGACCGCGAAGGCAAGGGCAAGGACGTTAACGAGCACGACCGTGATCAGCGTGAAGCCCGTTGTGCGCCACATGGAGCTTAAAAACTCCGGATCCTTGAATACGTCGACAAAATTCTGCAGTCCGACATACACCTTGGCGGACTTGGACATGCCGTTCCATTCGACAAAGGAAAACTTTATGCCCTGAAAGAAGGGCAGGATGACCGTCACAATAAACGGAATAAGAATGGGTATGACAAAGAGGGCATACCAGCCTTTTTTGATTTTCACTGTATCCGTCCTTTCTGAATAGGATAGAGCCATAGAAATAGGATAGAGCTATAGAAAGAATACCGCCGCCAGGAAAGCGGCGGTATTCGGGTTTCGGCGGATTACTTCAGGAATGCTGCGGTGATGGCCTCGAGGTACTCGGCCTCGGTCATATCGGAGGTGAAGAACTGCTCGGTGATGGGAGCAAGCTCCGTGTCGATGATGCCGGCAGGCCACTCGGTATTGAAGGTCCAGGGCAGCGTGTCACCGGCTGCGATGGCTTCGGCAACGGCTGCGGACAGAGGATCCATGTTGTCGGACTTCATGCTGCTGAGAACGGGCAGGAAGCCGAACTTGTTCATCATGTAGTCAACACCGGTCTCGCTGGTGTAGAGCCACTCGAGGAAGTCCTTTGCAAGCTGCTGCTCAGCTTCGGAGGCATCTGCATTGACGGCCCATACGGAGGGAACACCGACGCAGATCTTGCTGTTGCCATTGAGAGGCAGACCGGTGATACCCATCTCGAAGTCGGTCTCGAACTGGGAGATAACGCCGTAGGCCCAGTTGCCCTGGTGGATCATAGCGGTCTTGCCGGTGGCAAAGTCGCCGCAGTTGTTGTCGTAGGTGACCTCAATGGGGTTGACCTGGTTTGCACGGATGGCGGAGAGAAGCTTTGCATAC
>JAZRYN010000105.1:0-2700 GCA_045600745.1 Lachnospiraceae bacterium | reverse complement strand
CCGAAGTTGTTGCCCTCGATCTTCTTCTGCGCACGCTCGATCGCACTCGAAAGCATTTTGTGCTCGATCGGTTCGTTATCCGGCACATTCAGGGAATTGAACATGTTCAGCATCTTCTCCCCGCCGAAGAGACGCATCAGATCGTCCTCCAGGGAAATGTAGAAGCAGGACTCGCCGGGGTCGCCCTGTCTGCCCGAACGGCCGCGCAGCTGGTTATCGATACGCCGGGATTCATGGCGCTCCGTGCCTACGATCTTCAGTCCTCCGGCAGCCTTTGCCTCGTCATCCAGCTTGATATCGGTACCACGGCCTGCCATATTGGTCGCAATGGTCACCGCTCCGTGGCGCCCGGCATCCGCGATGATCTCCGCTTCCATTTCATGGTAGCGCGCATTCAGCACGTTCAGCTTGATCCCGCGTTTTCTGAGCATCGCCGCGATCTCTTCCGAGGATTCGATGGTCACGGTGCCGACTAACACCGGCTGGCCGTTCCTGTGCGCCTCATCGACCGCTTCCACGATCGCATGCATCTTCTCCCGCTTCGTCTTATAGACCTGATCGTTCAAGTCCCTGCGGATGACCGGGACATTGGTCGGGATCGCGATGACGTCCATGCCGTAAATATCGCGGAATTCCTTCTCCTCCGTCATGGCCGTACCGGTCATACCGGCCTTCTTCGCAAACTTGTTGAAGAAATTCTGGAAGGTGATCGTGGCAAGCGTTTTGCTTTCCCGCTTGACCTTGACGTGCTCCTTGGCTTCGATAGCCTGATGCAGGCCGTCGGAATAGCGGCGGCCCGGCAGCACACGGCCGGTGAATTCGTCCACAATGAAGACCTCGTTGTCCTTCACCATGTAATCCTTGTCACGGAACATCAGGTAATGCGCACGCAGCGCCAGAATGATGTTGTGCTGGATGTCCTGATTCTCCATATCCGCCAGATTGTCGATCTGGAAGAATTTTTCCACCTTATCGATGCCTTCCGCGGTCAGATGGACCTGCTTTTCCTTTTCATTGACGATGAAGTCGCCGGTTTCCTGCTCCTCCTCGTTCATGATCATATCCATCTTGGAAAGCTCCTTGGCCTCGCCGCGTTTCAGACGGGTCGCCAGGTAGTCGCAGGTTTCGTAAAGCTTCGTCGATTTGCCGCTCTGGCCGGAAATGATCAGGGGCGTTCTGGCCTCGTCGATAAGCACCGAGTCGACCTCGTCGATGATGCAGTAGTGCAGGTCACGGAGGACCATTTCCTCCTTGTAAATGACCATGTTGTCACGCAGATAGTCGAAGCCGAGCTCGTTATTCGTCACGTAGGTGATGTCGCAATCGTAGGCGGTGCGTCGTTCCTCCGGCGTCATGCTGTTCAGGACCACGCCGACGGAAAGGCCGAGGTACTCATGCACCTTGCCCATCCACTCCGCGTCACGCTTTGCCAGATAGTCATTGACCGTGACGATATGAACGCCCTTGCCTTCAAGCGCGTTCAGGTAGGCCGGCAGGGTCGAGACCAGCGTCTTGCCTTCACCGGTCTTCATTTCGGCAATGCGTCCCTGATGCAGGATGATGCCGCCGATCAGCTGGACGCGGTAGGGCTCAAGCCCGATGGCCCGCTTTGCCGCTTCGCGCACGAGGGCAAATGCCTCGACGAGAAGATCGTCGAGCGTTTCTCCTCCAGCGAGGCGTTCCCTGAATTCGAGGGTCTTTGCCTGCATTTCCTCCTGCGTCATGGCCTGCATCGCGGGCCGCAGACTTTCTATTTTGTCCACGAGCGGCCTGATGCGCTTCAGCTCACGGTCGCTGTAGGACCCGAAAACCTTATCGATAATGCTCATATTATTCCCTTCTCATGCCCTCTTGCCGATGCGGAAGAGGGATAATCATCGTATCTCGGCGCCGCCCTCCACGTCACGGTCAGGCGTCATCAGGCTGAGGTTCCCTTTTTCGTCCTCCGCCGCAAGGATCATGCCCTCGCTCATCAGTCCGGCAAGCTTTGCCGGCTTCAGATTCACGACCGCCATGACCTTTTTTCCGACCATTTCCTCCGGCTTGTACCAGGCCTTGATCCCGGAAAGGATCTGGCGGGTCTCGCTGCCGAATCTGACGGTGCTGCAGAGGAGCTTGCGCGATTTCGGCACCTCCTCGCAGGCAATGATCTCTCCCACCCGGAATTCCAGCTTCGCAAAATCGTCATATTCGATCTCGGGCTTGTGAGCGGCCGCCGCTTCCGGGCCGTTCTCCGGCTTTCCGTCTGCCTTTTCCTCATGCGGCTCAACGTCCTTCACCGCATCTGCCGGAGCGTTTTTCTCCGCGGACGAAGGGAACATTTCCCTGACACAGGCCATCACCGCGGCAGGGTCGAGTCTCGCAAAGAGCTGCTCCGGCTTTTCCGTCACCTTCGTCTCCGTATGGATGCCGAAGCCGCCGAGCTCGTCAAAGCGGTAGAACTCCGTTCCCAGCTGATCCACGATCTTCTGTGCGGTGTCCGGCAGGAACGGCGAAAGCAGGCTCGCGCCGATCGTCAGACCTTCGCGGAGATTGTAGAGCACCGTAGCCAGACGCTCTTTCTTCGCGGCATCCTTGGCCAGCAGCCAGGGCGCCGTCTCGTCGATATATTTGTTGCAGCGCTTGAACAGATTGAATATCTCGGTGAGCGCGTCGGCGACATGGAGCCCTTCCATGCAGGCAGATACCTTGCCTGCGGCG
>JAZRYN010000104.1:0-5460 GCA_045600745.1 Lachnospiraceae bacterium | reverse complement strand
CGATCGTAGAGGAAAAGGCGCTTGTGGAAGCGGTGCGGACCGGCAGGCTCGGCGCGGCGGCGGTAGACGTCACCGAGACCGAACCGCTGCCTAAGGATCATCCGCTTTTCCGCTTTCCGAACGTGATCGTAACGCCGCACTTTGCCGCCCAGAGCCGGGAGGCGTCGTATAATGTGGCCCGGACAGCCGCGGAAAATGTCATCCATTTCTTCGGTGACGGAAAGGTCGTTGGCCGGGTCGTCTGAGCAAAAAGCCTATCTCACCAAAAAGACCGCCGGGAGAGAGACTACGCAACGAAGGAGCCTCTCCCTTCGGATTTTGTGATCAGCCGCAATGATTGAATGGATAGACAAATCAAAAAAAGTATTATGGAGGATTACAAAATGGATGAGTATATCAGTGATGAAAGAGAAGGGGTGAGATACGTGCTTGTCAGAGCTTTTCAATAATGACCTGACCTGAATATAATAGCGACGTGGCGGCGGGGAAAGACCCTGCCGTTTTTTGTGGTAAAAAAATCTGTTTAGAATGAGACAATAAAAATAATACAGCGTTTCATAAATACGTATTTTATTCGCAAAATAGTGCAAATTATTCCGAGCCTATTGCAATGTTATATAAAATTTGTAGAATACAGTTAACGGCCAATGAGGAGGTGACGACTTGAAAATCAGACTGCTGATAAATGAAGACGAAGCCGAATACCTCAAAAAGAAACTTGAGGAGAGCGGTTTTGAAATCAGCGATGATGGCGAATACATACTGACAAAAGCAAATTGCTCTTCCGGGTTTCTTGCCGTCAGAAATAAAGACGGACAAAAAGTCATCATTTCCGAAGACAGTATCATTTTTGTTGAAAGCTTCGGACACGATGTAGAGGTACACACGGAAAAGGATTTGTATTATTCTCAAGAGAGGTTATACCGTCTTTCCGAATTATTGAACGGACATAAGTTTTTGCGCGTCAGCAATTCAGCCATTATTGCAAAATCCCATGTCATGAAAATAAAGCCAACCTTTTCCATGAAATTTGTTTTGACTATGTCTGACGGTACGCAGATCGATGTAACAAGAAGTTATTATTATTCGTTCAAAGAATCCTTTGGAATATAATATCAATGATTATTAGGAGGTGTTTACTATGGCGACTTCACGTTCAACGGCCGTTTTCTTGATGATTTTTTTGGGAATTATTATCATTGGGGTGTTGATCACCGTTATTGCTGTCATTTTGTATAAAAGGCATTTGAATAAGGTCATTTCCGGTGAGGAACACGATCTTCACACTAAAGTCGTTGAGCCCAAAATGGTACTGCGTACGGTTCTTATCTGTATTTTGGCAATATGGCTCATGACGATCACGTTCAAATTTGACGCCTTGTGTACAGATGTGAAGAATCTAAGCTATAATATGAATGAGCAGTACGATTATATGACGGGGCTATATAGCGAAATGGATAACTTATATAGCAAGATCGATGCGCAGAATAACATTTGTGAAGACTATGATTTTTCTTTTGGGAAGGTAGACACCGACAAGAAGACCGTGGAAATGGATTTGAAAGTTTGGCTCAAGGAGTATAGCGAAGAAACGGCAGTAACCGTTAGTTTTGGCGGCAATTCGTGGGCTCTTAAGAATCAAGGCGGTGTTTTTAAGGGAAATATTCCGGTCGATTTATTTACGGATTATGAAACAGAACCTGTTCTTGCCGTCGAAACGAATGGAATGGTTAAAAGTCAGAAGTTAGAACAATGTCCAAGTGGATTCTTTTATGATCTTGTCTTTCCTTCGTTTACCTGCATCCCGGCAACGGACGGATACAGCATTTCATATGATTCCAAAGGCAATATGGTCGTTTCAGGTAATATGACCGTGTTTGAAGATGGACCGAAAATTGAAGGAATTACCTTAAACACGGTATCTATTGCTTATGAGGTCGACGGAACGATCATAAAAGAATCTCCGCTAAACTTCATAAACGGAGCAGCAGACGAAATTGATGTTTCGGAAAGCTTTCCCGTAGAAAACAACAGCGAATTCAATATCTGCATCAAAAGCACAAACAGTGCCGGCTATACCGTTATACAGAGCATCGTCTGTTACGATTGGGAACAAAAGGGCGACATAGTTTCGGAAGGAGATTATGCAGTCTTTGATGAAAGCGGAACATGTTTGTTCAGAAAGGATTATACACAATATAAATAAAAACGAGGTCCTTTTGTCCGATATTTATGCGATGGGAAATCAAGATAAAAAGAAACGACAAAGCAATAGATTATGCCGTCTCAGAACAATATTTAATTCAGATACAAAGGCCGCCCCTAGAGCACTTTGCGCCCGGGGGCGGTCTTTTTGTGAGGGAAAATCATTGTTTTTTATTAAAGAAGCGCAGGCGACTGTAGAGCCTTTCCCGCAGAGCCTCCGGGGACGAATCGCTGTCTTCGGCGGCTTTTTTTGCTGCGTCATCCGGCGCCTCTTCCTGCGGGGCGGCCTCTTCCGAGCCCGTGTCCGAAACGTTTGCCCCGGAGTCTTCCTCTTTCCTGTCGTCAATACGTTCTGCGGCGTCAAACTCGTGAAGCTTTGCGATACGCTCTCTGGCCGCGTTTCCGAGCCTTGCCGCATCTTCTCTGGCTTCGGCCTTTTTTTGCCTTAGCTGACGAAGCACGAAATCAGCCAGGATAATGAAGAGAAGCAGCAGTAAGGCGGCAAGCGACACTAAGATCCCCAGCTTGTGACCTTCTGCTTCATAACGGAGAACGACCTCGTGTGTTCCTTCGTCAACGTGCACCGACAGCAGTGCATCACCTAATGCGCTTATTTCCTGCTCCTTGCCGTCTACGGTGACAGTCCAGCCGTTTTCTACGGGGATCGAAAAGCTGAGGAGCGAGGCGGTGTCGGCATTGACGGTTCCCCGGATCTCGGTTTCATGCTTGTCGTTGACAAAAGAGGTCACCGTAAACGGACGCTCGGCGAGCCGCTTGTAGGCTTCGATGAAGGAGTCCGTGTCAAAACGGTAGCAGGAGGCGGTAATGGAGGTCTCGGAGGAATCCGACGCGGAGACCTTGATCTCATCACCGGCATTCAGGTAACCCATGCGGACGAGATACCCTCGCCCGAGGTTATCCCAAGTCTTGGAGGCTCCGCCGTTTACACTGGCGGAGACCTTGGTCACGGAGCCGGTGACAAAAACGTAATAATAACCGTCACTTACGGCAATAGCCGTCATGGATGAACCGGAAGTGGAGGAATCGACCGCCTCCAGCAGATTGCCGACGCCTGCCGCAACGTTGACAAAGCTGTTCTGTACCTTGACCGGGGAGCCGGTGGCATAGGTCCACAGCGTGTCCGTGTCATCCGGAAGGAGATAACCGAGCGGCAGCGTGTACTCATAACGGTACAGATGGCTGGTCGTTCCGGCCTCATTGGTCGCCGAGCCGACGTAGGTAAAGAGAGGATTGTCGGGGAGCTGCTCATCCGCGATCATATATTTTACATCCAGCATGGAGGCGGCAAGCGGCGTTGCGCCGGTAAAGGCATAGGCGTTCGTGTTGCCCTCCATTCCCATCTTCTTGTAGAACTGAGAGATCTTTGCATTTGTCGTCGAAGAGAAAATGGAGGCGCTGTCGTAGCCGAAGTAGGGACCGTCATTTTTCGTGCGCAGATTGTAGCGCTCGATGCGGAAAAAGCCGCTGTCAGCGTTGTCCTTCTTTGCCATTTCGATCAGCTCGTCGTAGCTCTTATCATAGGCCATGAAGTTTGTGCGGTCGACCCAGGAAACGCTGGTTACCGCGGTGTTCAGCCCCATTTCTACGATCAGCACGCAGAGCGAGAGGCAGACGGCGGTAATGCCGGCGATGCGCCGTGTCTTATGCAGATAGCAGAACAGGGCATAGAGACAGATAAAGGCGATGCTGGCATAGCAGGAATAATACTGGACCTCTTCCGGATCGACAAGCGTCTCCATCAGCAGAATTAACAGGACGGAGCCGCCGAGCGTGCCGAGCAGCTTGCTTTTCGTGATCTTGGGCAGGGCGCGGATCCCGTCGAAGACCATGACCAGAATGATAAAGTTGTAGAGATAGGACTGACGGCAGGGCAGGGAATTCGGATAATGGAAGCCGTGCCAGATGTAGTTCAGGACATTGGTGTTGAAGGAAAGCAGGAGGAAGGCAAGGAGGAAGGTGTTGACGATCTTTTCCTTGTAATCGACATCCCGGTTCATATAATACAGCGGGACAAAGAGAAATACCGCCACGCCGCAGTATAGATTGGGCCAGTGGTCAAGCCCGGTCTCCACTTCGACGACGACAAGGTGGCGCGAAAGCATTTCCAGAACGGAAAAGTAGTTGGAAATGCTGCTCGGGAAGGTGGTGTTGGCGCTGGCGGTGCCCATGAGGGCGTAGGCTGCGGGAATGACGAGCACGCAGGCGAGCGCGCCGGCAAGCAGCGAGAAAAAGCCGAAGTTGAAGATCTTCAGAAGGACCTGCTTGACGCCGGTCTTCGGCAGGCAGATCATGCGGCAGATAAAGTAGAAGACCAGGAAGATGCAGAGCATGATGCTGATATAGTAATTGCAGAGGATAGAAAGCCCGAGCGTGAGGCAGTAAAGATAGGGACGGTTCTTCTCGACCAGCTGCTCCAGACCGTAGAGCACGATGTGAGAGAGCCAGAGCACATCGAGCCACATGATGTTCCAGCTGTAGGCGGCGAGATAACCGCTCAACGCGTAGCATACGCCGCAGAAGGCGATCGCAAAATGCCGGGTGTTAAAGCGGCGGGACAGATACCATGCCATGGAGAGCCCGCACAAACCGATCTTCAGAACGATCAGATAGGTAATGAATTCGATGATATGGTTCTGCGGGATCAAAAAGGCAAAAATATGGAACGGCCCGCTCAGATAATAGGCCAGAAGCGCAAGGTAATTGCTGCCGAGGCCGATATCAAAGGCGTAGGCCAGACTGCCGCCGGCCCGCAGCCGCTCGGCGTAATTTTCAAAAAAGGCCACGTACTGATGGTACAGATCCGTGCGAAGAAAGCAGTTCTCTCCGAACGGCCAGATCTCCTTGCCGGCAAAGATGCCGAGCATGATCAGAATGGGCAGAACAAAGGCAAGGATCAGCGGAAGCCTTTCCTCAAAGCTGCGTTTATGTTTCGGATTGATCATTTCTTCCATTTTTTATTCCTTTTTCTTCCTGAAAATAAAGAGCTTGCTGAATACATAGTTCAGAACGACCGTCAGCACCGAGACGGGGATCTTGGTGAAAAGCTCGGAGGAACCGGCCTTTTCCACGAAGACCCACAGAAGGAAGGTCTCGATCAAAAAGGAGAGCAGCCTTGTCCCGACGAAGCCGGTAAATTCCTTCAGGATCCCGGCAGGGCCTCGCACCTCACTCCGGAAAACATAGCGGCGGTTGGTCCAAAAGGCAAAAACGACGGCGGCGATCCAGGCGGCGATC
>JAZRYN010000103.1:0-4106 GCA_045600745.1 Lachnospiraceae bacterium | reverse complement strand
ATCCAGCTATCCTACCGAAAAACGGCGGACGTCCTCGCCGCCGCAGGAGTACTGGGATAAGGCTCGCACAGCCGGCTGCCGCACCGGTATAGACCGGCTGAAAGATTTTACTTTACTTTTTCGTCCGAATTCATTTATAATAAATGTGATACAGTATAGTATGCTGCAAATACGGATATCATTTATCCAAACAGGTATGAGGAGGATCCACTATGGCTAAAAAGACCCACACACTGCTTGCGATGCTTGCCGGCGCTGCTCTGGCAGGCGGTTACCTTTATGCAAAAAAGATGAACGAGGAGAAAGCTGCCGTTCCCGAAGGGGAAGGCTCTGCGCCCGAAGGCGGTGACGAGCCCCGCACTGATTACGGCTGGAACGCTACCTATACCGACGAAGACGGCAATGAGATCTCCCCTGAGGAAGCAAATGCCGAGCTCAAAGAGGAAGCCGCCAAGGCGCCGAATGATTTCAAAGAGAATGCCAAGGCCGTCGGCGGCGAAATCCTTACCGGCATGAAAAAAGCCTATGAGGATATGAAAACGGCCATTGCCGACGCCCAGCAGGCTGCTGCCGACCGCCGGGCCAAAATGAACGATGACGCGGAAGAATGCGATTGCGGCGGCAGTTGCTGCTGTGAGGCAGCTAAGGACGCGGATGAAGCTGCCGAAGAGATCAAGGAGACTATCGAGGAAAAGCTTGACGACGTCTCCGATGCTTTCGAAGACATTAAAGAAGAAGTTTCGGAGAAGATCGTGGATATCAAGGACTAAGCGGTCTACGGCCATGAGCCGCATGAGGAAAATAAGCGAAAAGAAGGACCAAAGGCGTCTGTGCCTAAGGTCCTTCTTTTCATATCTTCACGTTTCGTTTTTGCAGTTCCCGGATGAGATCATCGGTGCCGCGGAATACGAAGCCGTCGAGTCCCGCCGCAAGAGCCCCGGCAACATTGACCGGCATATCATCCGTAAAGACGCACTCTTCCGCTTTCAGTCCGAAGCGAGTCAGAAGCGTACGGTACATCGTCAGATCGGGCTTTAACACGCCTTCGAAAGCGGAAATGACCAGACCGTCAAAATATTCACTGCCGGGGAGCTTGCCCCAGTACTTACCGTGCCGTTTTGAAGCGTTGCTGAGCAGCCATATCCCGTAGCCGTTTTTCTTCAGCCTGCCGATCGTTTCCGCCATCCCGGGGATCGGAGCAGAGAGATCCTCCCAGTGCAGGATCAGCTTTTCCGCTGCCGCATGAAGCCGCTCCGGTATCCTTTGTCTCACCCGCTTAAGCGTCTCCTCCTCGTCAAGCAGCCCGATATCCTGCATGGGCCATTCAAGCGACTGATAGATCTCCCTCATCAGCAATTCGCTGTCCTCGGGCCCAAGGCCGCAGATCCTGAAAAACTCAGCCGGATCCCACACACGCAAAACGCCGCCCATATCAAAAACAATATGTTTGATCATTTCTCCTGTCTTCCTATTTTCCTTTTTCCGTATGGCCCGCAGGGAGCCGCAGACGGTTCCGATCTTAGTGAAAATACGCTCGCCTCCAGCCGTATGCTCCGGGAAAACTGAGCTTCCTCACGAGGAACACCGCTCAGGTCTATCGCCGGCCTTACTCGCCGAAAGGCTCCCGCTATGCCTGCCCAGGCGCTTGAGCGCTTCTTCCGTAAAGCGCAGCTCCTCTTCGGCTTCCTTAAGCCGAAGACCGGCGTTCGGAGCTTCTGCCTTTTTCAAGCTGCTTAAGATCTCTTCCAGCACGTTTTTCCTTTTTCGGACATAGGACACGATCTGTTCTCCGCCCGCGTCAAGAAGAAGTTTTCCGTACAGTCTGTCTGCTCCTTCCCACGGCAGCTGATGACCGGGTTCTGCCATCAGCAGAAAATAAAACTTATTCTCCTCGCAAACGATCGCCTCCGCCGTGATCGCATAGTCTCTTTCCTGCAGAAAACTGCGGAAGGCGGGGATCTCCGACTGCGGAGAAAGAATCAGGCGTTCTGCCTGCTTCGCGCTTTCTTCGCCCTCCGTAAGGATCCTCTGCATCAAAGCGCCGCCCATTCCGCTGATGAGGATGGTATCCGCTTCTCCGGGAGCGAGTACTTTTAGTCCGTCACCAAGCCGAAGACTGATCTTGCCTTCATAGCCTGCGCTTTGCACATGCGCCCTTGCCGCCTCCAGCGGCCCTTTACGGACGTCGGCAGCAATCACCCGAGAAAAAAGACCTCGTCTGATCAGCTCGATCGGGACAAAGCCGTGATCTGTTCCGATATCGGCTGCGCTCTGTCCTGTTCCCGCAAGCCGGATCAGCATTTCCAACCGTTCCGATAGCTGCATCTGTCAGATCTCCACCTGAACCATTTCCTGCTGTTCGCGCTCGGCAGCTTCGGCCTTTGCCGTTTCGCTTTCAGCCTGTGCCTCGATCTCGGCAAGCTGGTCGGCATTCAGCTCGGGCAGTCCGTCGCAGCCCTCTATCCGGAAGCGCCGGAGGAATTCTTCCGTCGTTCCGAACAGGATCGGGCGGCCAGGCGCGTTCAGACGGCCCTTTTCCTCAACCAGTCCGAACTCAACAAGGCGGTTCACCGCATGGTCGCTGCTGACGCCGCGGATGCGCTCAATATCGCCCTTTGTGACCGGCTGCTTGTAGGCGATGATCGCAAGCGTCTCCCGAACGACGTCCGTCAGCACGGGCTGTCTGGGCCTTGAGGCCAGTCTGATCAGCGTATCGTAGCAGTCCTCCGCGCTGCACAGCTGATAAGCGCTGTTCAGACGCAGCAGACGGATCCCCCTGTCTTCCTGCTCATAGGAGGCCTTTAACGCCGCCGCGCAGGCATCGACCTCTTCCGGCGTAATTTCCATGGCTTCCGCCAGCTGATCTCGCTCCACAGAAGCTCCCATCGCAAACAGTATTCCTTCTAAAACTGCCTCGCGCGTCATGCCGCATTGTCCTCCAATGTAAAATCGTCCCGGGTGCTGTCCTCTGTC
Organism: Lachnospiraceae bacterium; assembly: GCA_045600745.1. Classification (GTDB taxonomy): domain Bacteria; phylum Bacillota; class Clostridia; order Lachnospirales; family Lachnospiraceae; genus UBA6987. The sequence goes on along the minus strand of JAZRYN010000103.1, from coordinate 1,133 downwards.
AGCCGGATATCCCCGGTCTTGATCAGCTCCAAAATAGCCAGAAAAGTTATCACGATCTCCAGCCGACTTGCCGAAGCGCCCAACAGGCTCCGGAAGGAATGCCGCCCCGGACGGTGTATTTTTTCTCTCACAAAGTCCAGCCGGTCACCGATCTGTACCGCTTCCCGTTCGATCTCGCCGAAATGGGAATGGATCTCGTCAGTGCGGTCTGACTGCCTCTTCATGATTTCATCAAATATCCGCTTTAGCTTCTCAGCCGTCTCTCCGGCCAGCAGGCCCTCAAGATCCACCGGCGGCTTATATTTCGCCACCTCCTGCGGCAGATCCTGCTTACGGAAGACCAGTCTGTCGCTTCCCTCCTCCATCTGCTGCAGCTCGGCAGAAAGCAGTTTGTATTTCTTATATTCCAGAAGCCGCGCCACTAACTCGGCCCGCGGGTCCTCCTCTTCCGGCGCTTCCTCCTCACGCGGCAGCAGCATTTTCGCCTTAATATCCAGCAGCGTTGCCGCCATGAGCAGAAACTCGCTCATTTCCTCCAGGTCCTTTTCCGGCAGCGCATGGACCGCCTCTAAATACTGCTCGGTGATCAGCGCGATCGGAATGTCGTAAATATCCACCTTGTTCTTCTCGATCAGATGCAGCAGGAGGTCAAGCGGCCCCTCGAAATTATCCAGTTTGAAGCTATACTCCATAAGGCAGTTCCTCCTTCTCCGCCGCAACAAGATCGGCATATATGATATGGCGCGGGTTGGCAATGCGGACCGGAATGGAGTGCTCGCCGAGTCCCGCACTGACAAGCAGCGTTGTCTTGCCTTCCGTATAGCAGCCCTTGGTATAGGGCGGAAGCGGCTGCAGTCCCGGACCGATCAGACCGCCTATTTTTTTCACGCGGACGACGCCGCCATGAACATGGCCGCACAGGACAAGGTCCGCTCCCCAGGCCGCAAAATCCTTTGCCGGATTCGGTGTATGAGCAAGCAGTACCGTATAACCGTCCGGCTTCGGCCCGAGGTGTTTTTCTATCTCTCCTTCCTTAAGCACACGGTCGCCCCGTTTCGTGTTTCTGAATGTCGCCTTCGGAAGCGACGCCCCGGCAAGATAGACCGCTATTCCGCCTGCCTTAAGCTCCGCTG
>JAZRYN010000102.1:0-18932 GCA_045600745.1 Lachnospiraceae bacterium | reverse complement strand
GCCCCGCAGGTAGCCAAGCCCCGCCCCGGCCCCTGCGCCCGCGCTGACCGCCCCGCAATAGGCGGAAAGCCGCCCGATGCCGGTCTTTAAGTGCGTGGTGACCAAATTAGACACGCACAGCGCACGCAGCAGCTCCTCCTCCGTTTTCCCGGTCTCCTTCGCGCAGACGATCACCGGCACCGAGGCCGTGATCCCCTGATTGCCGCTGCCGGAGTTGATGATGACCGGAAGCTCGCAGCCGCCCATTCGCGCATCGCTCGCCGCGGCGGCAAAGGCCTTCATGCGGCTTTCCCGATCGTTTTCCCGGTGAAGGAGGATCGTTTTGCCGACATTTGCGCCGTAATTGCCCGCAAGGCCCTCCTCGGCGATCGCCATATTAAAGCGGATCTGCCGGTCAAGAAGCTCCCGGACGTCCCCTATCCGTACCGAGTCCGCAAAGTCCACGATCCCTTCGATCGTCAGACTCCTCCGGTCCGTCAGGCCCTCCTCCGGCTTTTCGCATTCCTTTTCAAACAGCGTCTTTCCGTTTTTCCGGACGCAGACGATATTGGTGTGATAGTCGGCGATGCGGACAAAGGCTTCGTCCTCACCGTGAAAGACCGTGATGCGGATATCGAAAATATGCTCCGTTTCGGCAAAGCGCACCTCGGCGGGCGTCCTTTCAAGATAGGCAGCGATCTCTCCGGTCTGTGCTTCATTTACCTTTCCGATCACCTCCAGCTCCGCATCCGGATCACCGGCGGCGACGCCTGCGGCTGCCGCCGCTGCGATCCCTCTCAGCCCGCCGGTATGCGGGACGACGACGCTTTTTACGTTTTTAATGATGTTGCCGCTGACCTCGATCAGGAGCCTGTCCGGCAGTGCGCCCAGCACCTCTCTTGCCTTTGCCGCGGCGTAGGCAATGGCGATCGGCTCCGTGCAGCCCATGGCCGGACGAAGCTCCTCCTGCATGATCCGGAGATAATCCCGGTAGCGGCGGTCGGTTCTGTTCATGGCGGCCTCTTACCCTCAGCGGTTGTAATAGCGGTCAAATTCGGCGGCGGTGGGGATACGCGCAAGCTCGGCGCATTCCCTGCGCTTGCGGGCGATGTGCTCTCTGATCAGCATTTCAGGGAAGACGCCTCCCTCGGTCAGATAATCATGATCCGCCTCAAGCGCATCCAGCGCCTGCTCCAACGTGGTCGGCAGGCCGCGCAGCTTTGCCTTTTCCTCCTCGGACAGCTTGAAGAGATTGTAGTCATAAGGCCCCCAGCCATTCTTCTGCGGATCGATCTGCTTCTTCACGCCGTCCAGCCCGGCCATGAGCAGCGCGGCATAGCAGAAGTAAGGATTGCAGGTGGCGTCGGGATTGCGCAGCTCAAAGCGGCGCAGCTCCGGCGTCTTGGCATAGGCCGGGATGCGGATGACCGCACTGCGGTTCGAGGTCGCATAGCCTACCGTGACCGGCGCTTCAAAGCCCGGCACCAGCCGCTTGAAGGAGTTCGTGCTGGGGTTCGTGATCGCGCAGAGCGAATCGATGTGGGCAAGCAGCCCGCCGATAAAGTAGTGTGCCGTGCGGGAAAGATGCGAATAGCCGTTATCATCGGAAAAGACCGGCTCTCCGTTCTTCATCAGCAGCATATGCACGTGCATGCCGCTTCCTGCCTCGCCGTAGATCGGCTTGGGCATGAAGGTCGCGCTCATGCCGTTTTCCCGCGCCGTATTTTTAATGATGTATTTGATCATCATGGAGGCGTCGGCCATCTCAGACATTTTCCCGAGCTTCGGCTCGATCTCGAACTGCCCGCCGGCGCCTACCTCCGGGTGGTGGTATTTGACCGGGATCCCGGCCTCCTCCATGTGCAGCACCATCTGGCTGCGGCAGTCGTAGGTCGTGTCGTAGGGCTTCGCCGTGTGGTAATTCTTCTGGCAGGGCACGATGTTGGCCAAGCCCTCCGTATCGCTGTTCCAGTATGCCTGATCAAAATCGACATGCGCCTCCTGGTGGCTCGCGTCCACGCGCCAGCCGGCTTCGTCAAAGAGATAAAACTCAAATTCGGGCAGGATCAGCATGCTGTCCGCGATCCCGGTGCTTCTCATGTATTCCTCTGCCGCCAGAACGATGTTGCGCGGATACTGCGCAAGGGGGCGGTTGGCCGGGTAGTCGATGATCATGGCATTGCCCGTCATGGACAGGGTCGGGATGCGGCAGAACGGATCGATCATCGCCGTCCTGACGTCGGGAATAAAGACCATATCGCTTTTTTCCACGACCGCATAGCCGTAATTCGAGGCGTCAAAACCAATGCCGTCAGTAAGAGTCTCCTCCGTAAAGCGAGAGGCCGGAATGGTAACGTGACGGAAAGCCCCGTCGATATCGACCATTTTGAAATCCAGCATCTTAATGTCGTTTTCCCGAATAAACTGAATTACTTCCTGTGCACTTTTGAACACGTAGTGATTCCTCCGCAATAATAATATTACCGTACAAAAACCAGCACTTTAAGCTTACATGAAATCGGCCGAAAAGTCAATATCCGCACGGTCATTTCCCGCGAATAATCGCATGGACATTTCCTGCGGGATAACGTATAATGGCAGCATCAGGAACGCGTTTCCCTGCCGTTACATCCGGGGAGCATAGACCGTTTATTTTGCCGCAGAGAAAAAAGAGGGGCCTCCCAGACCATGAGTTATATTGAATTTGAAAATGTCCGCAAGGTCTATAAAAGCGGCGAAGTCGAGATCGAAGCGCTGCATGACGTCAGCTTTTCCGTCGAAAAGGGCGAGCTCTGCGTGATCGTGGGCCCGTCCGGCGCCGGCAAAAGCACACTGCTCAACATTCTGGGCGGCATGGACACCTTGACGAGCGGCCGCATCCTGTTGGACGGCGAGAACATCTCCGCCCTGCCGAAAAGACGTCTGGTCACCTACCGCAGGCAGGACGTCGGCTTCGTGTTCCAATTTTATAATCTGATCGAAAACCTGACCGCGTTAGAGAATGTGCAGCTTGCGGCGCAGGTCTGCCGCGCTCCGTTAGACCCTGCCGAGACGCTCGTCAATGTGGGGCTCGGCGAACGGCTGAAAAATTTCCCCTCCCAGCTCTCCGGCGGGGAGCAGCAGCGCGTTGCCATTGCCCGGGCGCTCGCCAAGGGGCCCAAGCTTCTGCTCTGCGACGAGCCGACCGGCGCGTTAGATTACGAGACCGGCAAATCGATCCTTAAGCTGCTGTCCGACACCGGCAGAGAGCGCGGCATGACGGTGATCATCATCACGCATAACAGCGCCCTGACGGCCATGGCGGACCGCGTCATCCACATCAAGAACGGAACGGTGAGCGGCTGCAGGCTGAATGCCGCCCCGCTCCCCATCGAGGAGATCGAATGGTAAAAACGGCGATCCGAAAAAATAATTTCCGGGAGATCTTTCGGTCGCCCGGCCGTTATCTTGCCATTCTGGGCATCATTCTTCTCGGCTCCGGCTTCTTTACCGGCCTGCGGGTGACCCGCGACGCCATGATCAAGACCGCCGATACTTATCTTGACCGCACGGCCTTTTTTGATTTCCAGCTCGTCTCCACCCTCGGCTATACCGAGCACGAGGTCGAAGCCGTCCGGGCTTCCGGGCTTGCGGAGGCGGCAGAGGGGGCATTTTCGCAGGATCTTCTGGTCGCGCTCACCGAGGAGGACGCCGCCGTCCGCTTCATGAGCCTGCCCTCCCTTGTCAACAAGCCGGAGCTTCTGTCCGGCCGTCTTCCCGAAAAAAGCGGTGAGGTCCTTCTGGATGTCAGCGCCGCCTCCGACCTTGTCCTCGGTGACGAGATCGTCCTTTCCCCGCAGAACGAGAAAGAAGCGGCCAACGCGCTTGCCGGAGAGAGCTTTTCTGTCGTCGGCTTCTGCGATTCCCCTCTTTTTCTGAATTATGAGCGAGGCTCCACCTCCATCGGAAGCGGGAGCATCGCCTTTTTTGCCTACCTCCTGCCGGAGGATTTTACCGGTGATACCTATTCCTCGATCTATGTGCGTGCGGGGGATCTGGGATTTCTTTATTCCGCCGGGTACGAAGAGGCGGCAGACGCCGCCGAGCCTGCGCTGAAAGAGCTCGCGAAGGAGCAGGCGCACATCCGCTATACGCGGCTTATCGAGAAAAGCCGGCAGGAGCTTGAGGACGGCGAGACCGAGTACGCGGACGGACTTGCCGAATATGAAAAGGGACGGGAAGAAGCCTTTTCCGCATTCGCGGATGCCGAGGCGGAGCTTGAAGACGCCGGGACGGAGCTTGAAAAGGGAAGAAAGGCGCTTGCGGACGGACGAACGGAGCTTGAACAGGCACGGGCCGACGCCGAAGCTCAGTTTGCCGCGGCGCAGGCACAGCTTGACAGCAGCCTGCAGCAGCTGCAGCAGGGAGAAGGCGAATACGCGAACGGGCTTGCCGCCTATCAGGCCGGTCAGGCACAGTATTCCGCCGGGCTCAGTCAGTATAACGACTCCGTTTCCCGTTACGCGCAGATCTTTGACCTGATCGGTCTTTATACCGATTTTCAGAGCGCCTCGGGCAAGGTCCAGGCGACGCTGACCTCTCTTCTTTCTTCCCTTGCCGATATCGGTCTTTCGGGCGGGCTGAGCCCGGAGGAGCAGCTTGCCGCCGCCGAAAGATTCTGGGCCGAAAACCGGGACAGCATTTACGCTTCTCTCGGCAGTCTCGCGGACAGTGCCGATTCTCTGGCAGCGCAGCTGGAAAAGGATTTCGGAAAGAGTGAAGAGCTGACGCGCTTCCGGACGCTGATCGCCGCGCTTCGGACGCTCCTTGCTCAAAAGGACGATCTTGCGGAGGCCTCGGAGGCCGTGCGCGCCCTGATGGAGACCGTAAAGGATCTGTACGCCGGAGCCTCAGACCTGATGCAGTCCTACGCCGCTCAGGCCGAAAGCGCAAGCGCCGCCCTGGCGCAGGCCGCAGAGGAGCTTTCCCGCACGAAGAGCCAGCTCGATTCGGCAAAGGCCCAGGTGGACGCCGCCCGCTCCCGTCTGGACGCCGGCTGGAAGGCCTATTTTGCCGGAAATGACGAGCTTGCGGCCTCGCGTGATGAAGCGGCAAGGCTGTTGGCCGAAAACGAACAGCAGCTGCTCGACGCCGAGGCGCAGCTTAAGGAAGGCGAAGCCGCCTTTGATGACGGCGTCCGCGAGCTGGTGGCCAGACGCAGCGAGACGCTTCACGGGCTCTTCGCGGCTAAAAATGAGCTGATGGACGCCCGCACCGAGCTTGACGAGGGAAGGAAAAGGCTTGATGAGCTGGAAGAGCCCACGGCGCTCGTCCTCGGCCGCGAAAGCAACGTCGGCTATGTCTGTCTGGACAACGACTCCATCATCGTTCAGAATGTTGCCCGGATCTTCCCGCTTTTCTTTTTCCTCGTGGCGGCGCTCATCTGTATCACCAGCATGACCCGCATGGTCGAGGAGCAGCGCGGTCAGCTCGGCATCCTGCAGGCGCTCGGCTATTCCCGTGCCGCGGCCATGAGCAAATATTTGTTCTATGCCGGCTCCGCCTCGCTTCTCGGCTGCGGCATCGGCATCCCGCTCCTTTCCTATATCTTCCCTCAGCTTATCTGGAAGGCTTACCGTATCATGTACCGTTTTGCCGACCGTCTGGAGTATGTCCTTGACTGGAAGCTCGGCCTGATCACCACGGCCGGCTACTTGTTCGCGATCCTGCTCGTGACCTTTATTTCTCTGGCCGGCCACCTGAAGCTTGTGCCCTCCGCGCTGCTGCGCCCGAAGGCGCCGAAGCTCGGCAAGCGCGTCCTGCTGGAACGGATCCCGGCTGTCTGGAATCATTTGAGCTTTATGTGGAAGGTCACGTTCCGCAACATTTTCCGCTATCACAGCCGCGTGCTGATGATGCTGTTCGGCGTCGCAGGCTGCACTGCGCTCATGATCACGGGCTACGGCATAAGAGATTCGATCCGGGATGTGGTCAACTACCAGTACAGCGAGATCACGCGCTATGAATACGAGGTGACCTTCTCCGAGGAGCCGGATGAGACAGCCAAGGAGGAGTTCTTAAGCACCGCCGCCCGCTATTCGGGCGATGCGATGTTCGTGTCCAGCTTCAACGCCTCGGTTCGGAAGGGGAAGGCCGAAAAGGATCTGTTCCTGATCTCGGTCGCGGACGGCGAAGCGCTTTCGCGCTATTTTTCCCTGCATCATAACGGGCAGCCGCTTGATTATCCGGGCAGAGGGGAATGCCTTGTCAACACCGCCATTGCCGATGAATTAGACCTTAAAGAGGGAGACGCCCTGACGCTCGTGCTGGACGGCGAGCCCTATACCGTCACTGTCAGCGGCATTTTCGACAATTACATCTACAATTATGTCTATATTTCGGACGAGGGCTATGAGGCCATGACCGGAAATGCGCCGGAAAAGGCAGGCGCTTACGTGCTGAGGCGGGACGGGGCTGCCGATGCCACCGCCAGGTTCCTGTCCTTTCCCGGCGTGCTGAACGTATCCGCCGGCAGCGTGCTCAAGGACCGCATCGGCGGTATCATGGACAATCTGATCTACATCGTGCTGCTGACCATCGTCAGCGCCGCCGTCCTTGCCTTTATCGTCATCTATAATCTGATCAACATCAATATCACCGAACGGCTCCGGGAAATCGCCACGGTCAAGGTGCTCGGCTTCTACCGGGGCGAGGCAGCCGTCTATGTGCTCCGGGAAAATCTTCTGCTCACGCTGCTCGGCGCCCTCCTCGGTATCCCGCTCGGGATCCTGCTCAACCGCTTCGTCATGAGCTCGATCAAGGTCGATCTCGTTTCCTTCACCGCCCGGGTGAGATTTCCGAGCTTCATTTTCTCGATCGGTTTCACCCTGCTCTTCTCCGCGCTGGTCTATCTGATCATGATACGGAAGCTTGATAAGGTCGATCTTGCCGCTGCCCTCAAGGCCGCGGAATAGGGGCAGTTTCAGGGGCGCTCTCCGGCCAGATAGTCCAGCATGGCATGAGCGGCGACATTGCCTTCTCCCACGGCCTTTGCGATCTGATAAGGGCGTCCCGTACAGTCTCCCGCCGCGAAAACGCCGGGAAGATTCGTTGCCTGCGTGCGGTCAACGATGATATGCGGCCCGTCCGTTTCAAGCCCGGGAACGAGCGTCCCCGGCGCCACGGCGTTCCGCAGGATGAAAAGCCCGTCAACATCAATGATGCGGCCGTTATGAAGCTCGATCCGGGACAGCTTAAGTCCGCCTCTTACCGCCTTGATCGGCGGGATCTTCTCCACATTCGGCAGCGCCTGCCATCCGTTCTGCCCCGTCACGGTTCCACCTATCTCGGCGCTTTTCTCGTCAGGCCGCGCATTTTCTTCTGCTGATCTCGCCGTTTTCCTGCCGGGCAGAGCGGTTTCTTCGTAAGGCCCGGCTTCTTTCCCGTCAGACCGTCCCGCTTTTTCTCTTTGTCCGGCGGCTTCCGCTTCGGAATATCCCTCGGACAAATACAGCTTTCCGGCAAGAGAGGCAAGATATTCGACCTCCGGCAGGTAACGCGGCGCGCCGCAGAAAACGGCGACCGTTTTTCCCTTATAGAGAAAGCCGTCACAGGTCGCACAGTAGCTGACGCCCCGGCCGAGCAGCTCCTCTTCGCCCTCATAGCTTTTCGCCGTCAGCACGCCGGCAGCCAGCAGCAGCGTCCGCGTCTCAAGCACTTCATTGTCCGCAAGCACCGACAGGCGATCATCCATCGGCATCACCGCGGTGACCCTTCTGTCAAGCGGCGTAAGCCCCATTTCCTGCGCATGCGCCGCAAAGCGCTCATTTAACTCGGCTCCGGAAAGTAGCCCTGCCCCCGGATAGTTGGCGATCTTCTCACTCTTTTCCACCTTGCCGCTCAAGTCCGGCGAGCCGAACCAGGCAAAATCTTTTTCGTGCAGCTTCAAATTGATGGCGGCTGACAGCCCCGCCGGGCCGCTTCCGATGATAACGGCATCATACATTTTCTTTCCTCCTGCCTGCTCCGCAGCATTTTTCGGCATTTTCTGGCCGTTTTTCTGTTCTGTTTTACCGCATGCCCGGCTTCGGCGCTCTCCGGCTCCGACTCTTCGCCTTTCTCCGCTTCGGCGCTTTCCGGCGCTTTTTGTTCCGGCGTTTCGGCATGCCCCGTTTCGTGTCACGGGCTTCCGCCCGCGTGCTCCGGTCTTTCCTTTTCTCTCTTCTGACTGTATCAAATGCCTCCGCTCCTGGCAAGCCCTTCCTGCATTTTTCCCGCTGGCCGCCTGCGCCTGTTTTTCCCGCCTGTTTTTCCCGCTGGCCGCCTGCGCCCGCCGATTGATTTTGCGAAACAGATCTGCTACACTTTAAGAACCGGGGGCAGCTGCGGCTTTCTCCGGATTCCTTACGAAAAGTGATGTCGATCTGCCTATGAAGATCCTGATCAGCGCCTGTCTTTTGGGCGTCAAATGCAAATACGACGGCGGCAGCAACGAGCAGACGGAGCTTCGCCGCCTGCTCGAAGGGCATGAGCTGCACACCGTCTGTCCGGAAATGCTGGGCGGTCTGCCCTCGCCGAGAAAGCCGGCGGAGCTCCGAAACGGTCTGGCGCTCTGCGAGGACGGCGCCTCTGTGGATGACGCCTTTCGCGCCGGCGCCCGGGCCGGCCTTGCCCTTGCCCGCAGGCTGCAGCCGGAGCTTGTCATCCTGAAAAGCCTCAGTCCGAGCTGCGGCTCCGGAGCGGTCTACGACGGCAGCTTTTCCCATGTGAAGGTCCCCGGCGACGGCATCTTTGCCGCTCTGCTTAAGGCCGAAGGCTTCCGCGTTCTGACCGGAGAGGAAGCTCTGTCCGTACTAAAATGCGGGACGGCGAAAAATGTCGTCCCGCCGAAAGGCGACCGATGAATACCGAAAAATTATATTACAAAGATCCTCACCTCATGCAGTTTGATGCTGAGGTCCTCTCCTGCACGCCGCAGGCGGATGCCTTTTTGATCGTGCTCGACAAGACCGCGTTTTATCCCGAGGGCGGCGGCCAGCCATGCGATAAAGGCACGCTAAACGGGATCTCCGTCACCGACGTCCGGGAAAAAGACGGCATGATCTATCACACCGCCTCACAGGCGATTCCCGCAGGAGCGCGGGTCACCGGAGCCGTAGACCGTGAGCGTCGGCTTGACCTTATGTGCCAGCATTCCGGCGAGCACATCGTCAGCGGCCTGATCTGCCGCCGTTTTTCCTGTGACAATGTCGGTTTTCATATCGGCGCGGATTTCGTCACCATCGATTTCAACGCTTCCCCCGAATGGTCTCAGCTGCAGGAGATCGAAGAAGAGGCAAACCGCCTCGTCCGTGAAAATCTTCCTGTCCGCTGCTATTTCCCGGATCCGGAGGAATTAGCACGAACCGATTACCGCAGTAAAAAAGCGCTGAGCGGTGAGGTCCGCCTCGTGGAGTTTCCTCAGGCGGATCTCTGTGCCTGCTGCGGCACTCATGTGGCGCTGACCGGCGAGCTCGGCCTTATCAAGCTGATCAGCTGCGAGCCTCACCGCGGCGGCGTCCGGATCCAGATGGCAAGCGGAGGCCGGGCGCTGCACTATGTCCGTGCCGTCTGCGAGGAAAACCGCAAGGTCTCCGTGCTGCTTTCCGCAAAGGAGAACGCGACCGGCGAGGCCGCCGGGCGGATCTTAAAAGAGCTCGGGCAGCGGAAGGAACGCATGGCCGTAATGGAGACGGCTTGGGTGGAGGGCCGGGCAGCCGCCTTTGCCGGAAAGGGAAATGTGCTGCTTCGTGAGGAGAACATGAGCCCGGACAGCACCAGACGGCTGGCCAGCGAGCTGATGAAGACCTGCGGCGGATTTGCCGGCGTGCTCTCCGACTGCGCGGAGGACGGCATCCGCTATGCCTTCGGCATGACCGGAGGTGATCTGCGGGCCATCACCTCAGCTCTCAACTCGGCCTTTTCCGGCAGGGGCGGAGGAAAGCCGGATTTCGTACAGGGAACGCTTCACGGCAGTCTTCACGAGATCTGCCGCGAGCTGAAAGCGTATTTCCCCGGTCTTACGCAGGAATAAGCCGCCGGCCGGAACTTCCCTCACACCGGATGCCCTTCTTGTTAAGCGGCCCGCGGCGTGATATACTTATATTTGCCGAATTTGTCGATCTTCCCGAAAGGAGTCTCTGATGAAAACCGTAACTTTAGGCCGTACCGGCATAACGACCCCGCAGAACGCCTTCGGCGCCCTGCCCATTCAGCGCGTTTCCACGGAATACGCCGTCATGCTGCTTCGCCGGGCATATGAGGGCGGGATGACCTTTTTTGATACCGCCAGAGCCTATACGGACAGCGAAACCAAGCTCGGGATCGCGTTCGAAGGCATGCGCGATAAGGTGTTTATCGCCTCCAAGACCCATTCGCAGACGCCGGAGGAAGCGAAGGCCGATCTGGAGACCTCGCTTCACTTCTTAAAAACCGACTATCTGGATCTTTATCAGCTGCACCAGGCGCCGCAGTGCTTTAAGCCCGGAGACGGTACCGGCATGTATGAATTTCTGCTGGAAGCAAAGCGGCAGGGCAAGATCCGCCACATCGGCATCACCGCCCACAAGATCGGCGTCGCGGAGGAGGCTGTCGAAAGCGGGCTTTACGAAACGCTCCAGTACCCGTTCAATTATCTGGCAACTGAGCGTGAGCTGCGCCTCGTAAGGGCCTGCGCCGAGGCGGAAATGGGCTTTATTGCCATGAAGGGCCTCTCCGGCGGGCTCCTGACCGATGCCGCTGCCTGCATGGCCTTCATGTCGAAGTTTGACCACGTTCTGCCGATCTGGGGCATCCAGCGCGAAAAAGAGCTGGAGGAATGGCTCTCCTTCTTTGATAAAGAAGCGGAAATGGACGAGGCTGCCGCTGCCGTGATCGAACGCGACCGCAGGGAGCTGAGCGGCGATTTCTGCCGCAGCTGCGGCTACTGCATGCCCTGCACCGTGGATATCCGGATCCGTGACTGTGCACGAATGATCCAGCTGATCCGCCGCGCCCCCTCACAGGATTATCTTTCCCCCGCCTGGCAGGCCGAAATGGAGAAGATCGATTCCTGCGTCCACTGCGGCGTCTGCATGACCCGCTGCCCGTATGAGCTGAACATTCCCGAGCTGCTGAAGAAAAATCTGGAGGACTACCGCCAGATCCTCTCCGGTAAGGTCAAGATCTGACGCCTCTATTCCGCCATGTGCGCGGGCAGGATGTTATTTCCGGCGGCTGCCGGGGTCTCTTGCCCCCTCATGGGAAAAGTAATTTATGAAGAGATTTTTACGAAACCGTAAACGCTTCGCTCTGCTTTCGGCCGCCGCCCTTATTGCGCTTTCGCTTTCCGGCTGCGGCCTGGTTTTTGTCCCCGAAACGGAGAGCAGGGCGTCCGTTTCTTCCTCTTGGCAAAACGATTCGTCTTCTTCTCCTGTCGTTTCTTCCGGGGCTGCGGCGTCCTCCTCCGTACCGGAGGTTCCCGCCTCTTCCTTGCCGGAGATTCCCGCCTCTTCCGAATTGCCGGAAGGATCTTCTTCGGAGGAGCCGTCCGGCTTTACCGTAGATTATTCCCGGACCCCCGACTGCCTGCGCAAGGCAGCAAGCGATGCGCTCATTGCCGATGCCCACAGCGTGGTCGAGGCCTGTCTGTCCTGCCAGACCTCAGCCAGGGTCAGCTGCAGCCGGGAAGACGCCGGCCTTGTTCTTTATCTTGCCGACACCCTGTGCCCTCTCCTTTCGGCCTTCACGAACATCAATGAAGAAAGCTGGTCGGAGGGTGCCTTTTCCTGGGAATTCTACGTTGATCCGGCTGAATTTTCCCGTCTCCGTACGGAATTTGAGCAGCAGACCGCGAACTATATCAAGCCGGTCCTTGACCGCGGTTATAACGAAACCGAGCGTGCTCTCCTGCTGTACCATGCTTATACCACGCCAGCTGTCTACAATTTCGAGATCATTTCCGGTTCCTTTCAGACTTATACAGAGGCAGAGCAGCACCGCATCCACTCTGCCTATGCCGGTATCATGGATCACACCGGTGTCTGTCACGATCTGGCCGGGGGCATGACCTTCCTTTTCATTCAGGCCGGTTTCAATGCCTGCCGCGTCTCAGTCATCGACGAAAGCGAAGAGCATTCCTGGACACTGCTCGAACTCGGCGGCCGCTTTACCTTCTGCGACGCCACCTGGGACGTCGGCGGCTCTTTTGCCTACTTCGGCAACTCCGCTGCCGAACGAACAAGCGTAAGCGGCGGCTCCTTCAAGCTGTCGGAAATGAACATTTACCGCCTGAACGCCCCGTCAAATTTCACCATCGTCAATCCCGGCTTCAAAGAGGTACAGGCGCTGGCGTTAGCCAGTATCGGCAGCTATGTCGAGCTCTCCATAGACAGCGAAAGCTCACCGCATATGCTGCGCTTTGCCAACTCCCGCACCGGCAAGAGCGTTTCGATCCGCTGCCCGTAGCGGCGGCTCATTATTGATAATAGCACAAGACATTTTGTCCTATATCTCTTATTCGCCTACGCAGGAAAAAAGCAGGCATACCAGGGGATCCTCCCTTGATATACCTGCTTTTTTTGTCCTTGTCAGACGGCTGAGCGATCAGGTCTTAAAGCCTGCACTCTCCGTCTGCCGGACTTTTCAAATGGGCTTCGGGCGATTAGAAAATGCCCTGGCACATCATGGCGTCCGCAACCTTCTGGAATCCGGCAAGGTTGGCGCCGGCAACCAGGTCATAGCCCAGGCCATAGCGCTCTGCCGCTTCCACGGAAGCATTGTAGATGTTCTTCATGATGCCGACCATCTTCGCATCGACTTCTTCGGCAGTCCAGTACAGACGAGCGGAGTTCTGAGCCATTTCCAGTTCGGAGACGGACACGCCGCAGGCGTTGACAGCCTTGGAAGGCGCCACGACCATGTGCTTCTGTTCCTTCAGGAATTCCAGAGCATCATTGGTGGTAGGCATATTGGCCACTTCGATGTAGTACTTCACGCCGCTTTCCGCGATCTTCTTCGCGGATTCCATCTTGACATCGTTCTGGGTAGCCGCCGGCATGTAGATATCGACGTCCTTTACGCCCCAGCACTTCGCGTTCGGAACGAATTCGCAGCCGAACTTCTCCGCATAAGGCTTGCAGTGCATGGGATCCTTCGCACGCATCTCAAGGATGTAGTTGAGCTTCTCATCGGTGGAAACACCTTCCGGATCGTGGATGTATCCGTCGGGACCCGCAAAGTAGGTGACCTTCGCGCCAAGCTCAGCCGCCTTCTTCATGATGCCCCAGCCGACGTTGCCGTAGCCGCTCATGGCAATGCGTTTGCCCTTGATATGCTCGCCGACATGCTTCAGGACTTCGCACAGATAGTAGACGGCGCCGTAGCCGGTCGCTTCGGGACGAAGGATGGAGCCGCCGGTCTTGATGTCCTTACCGGTCATGGCGCCCATTTCGGCAGCGCCTCTCAGACGGCGATACTGGCCGTACAGATAGCCGATCTCGCGTCCGCCGACACCAAGGTCACCGGCAGGGCAGTCCACATCGGGACCGATGTGACGATACAGCTCGGTCATAAAGGCCTGGCAGAAGCGCATGATTTCGCCGTCGCTCTTGCCGCGGGGATCGAAATCGCTGCCGCCCTTTGCACCGCCGATAGGCAGGCAGGTCAGGGCATCCTTGAAGATCTGCTCAAAGCCGAGGAACTTCATAATGGAAAGGTTGACGGGCGGATCGAAACGAAGGCCGCCCTTGTACGGGCCGAGGGCCGCGTTGAACTGGGCGCGGTAGCCGCGGTTGACATGATACTGCAGCTTGTCATCCATCCAGACGACACGGAACTCAATGGTACGCTCCGGTTCCACGATGCGTTCCAGCAGGCAGACCTTTTCGTACTCGGGATGCGCGTTAATCAGCGGCTCCAGAGAGGTCAGAACTTCTTCAACGGTCTGCAGAAATTCCGGTTCGTTCGCGTTCTTTGCCTTGGTTTCGGCAAGAACTCTTTCAATGTAAGCATTCATGATAAATTGCCTCCTGTAGATAAGTAAGCTATATTCAGTGCCTTTCTTACCTTTCTCATCATAACACTCCCGTTTGCCAAAGTCACTTATGAATCGTTAAAAAATTCGGCGATTGCATAATTTTCTTAACCTTTTCAGGGGCTGTATTATGTGTGTTTATGGACGATATTCGCTTTATAATCGGCAGGTTATTTCTTTCCTGCCTGCGGCTTTTTCCGGCATGCGGATCTCCCTGCCCGCAAGCGCCCCGCCTGAGCCTCCTCTACATCCAGATCACCCACACGAGCAGGAAGCCGGTGATCACCGCCGTCAGCGTGAAGGGTATGCCGTATTTCATAAAGGCCGAAGGCTTTACTTCATAGCCCTCCTTCCGCAAAATGCCGAGCGCCGCGATATTGGCCGAGGCTCCGATCGGCGTCAGGTTCCCGCCGAGCGTCGCGCCGACAAGAAGACCGAAATAAAGCAGATTCGGATGGACCGCTGCCCCTGCCGCATTCAGCTGCTGCGTCACCACCGCGACGATGGGCAGCATGGTTGCCGTATAGGGGATATTGTCAATAAAGGCAGACAGGATCACGCTGACCCAGACGATAATGAAATAGATCAGAAAAACCGAACCGCGGCTCCCGCTTCCGGAAAGCTCCGCAAGCAGCCGCCCGATCAGATCGATGACGCCTGCCCGGCTGATGCCGCCGATAACGACAAAAAGTCCCGTCAGCAGGACGACCGTGTAGTAATCGATCTCCTTAAGGGCCGCTGCCGCGATCTCAAGGGAACCATCCTTCCGGATGCGGCGCACAAGCCCGATCACGAAAAAGAGCAGGCAGAGCAGGCCGTTGGTGATCTCCGGCTTGTAAAGCTGTCCGGGTGCGGCGTTGTTCTTATAGGGTACAAATGAGACGGCGATCAGCGAAAGGACCGTGAGCACCAGCATCCAGGCCGGGAAGGTGTCCTCCACCTCCGTCCGGTGCAGCTCGCCGATCCTGTCATTCTCCCTGCGGAACATCCACAAAATGACAGCGGCAGCGGCAAGGGCCCCGATCTCCGTCACCCAGAACATCCCCGGGCGTCCTTCGGTAAAAAAGAAATCCATGAAGTCGAGACCGGCCGCCTTGCCGAGCAGGATCGAGGTGGTATCGCCCACAAGAGTTGCCGCCCCCTGCAGATTGGAGGAAACAGAGATGCAGATGATCGGCGCGACCGGAGAGATCTGCAGGCGTTTGCACACCGCAAGCGCCACCGGCGCCACCATCAGAACCGTCGCCACATTATCCACAAAAGCCGAAATGATACCGGCAAACAGAGACAGTACGACAACCAGCCATTTGACGCTGTGTACGTGGCTGATCAGCCCGTCGGAAAGACGCTGCGGCATTCCGGATTCGATAAACAGAAAAACCGTCCCCATGGTCCCGACGATCATCATCAGTACGTTCCAGTCGATCTCTCGGAGCGCATCAAGCGGCGTATAACGATAGTCCGGAAAGAGGCCTAAGCTCCCGACCGCCACAAAGATCAGGGCGCTGAACACCGCGATGGCAGGGCGGATCTTTTGCTGCGTGAGCATAAAAACATAGGTCAGGACAAACAGGATCAGGGCAAATGCCGTACTTGTATTCATCAAAACTGAAAGCTCCCCTCAGAAGTAAGCCTATTGTAGCACGGAAGCGGCGGGGTCTGGCAAGCACTTTCGGAGTTTTGCCGAAAACAAGCCGAAAACCCTGCTGCATCAAGGCTTTGCGGCGTTTCGCCGGCTTTACAGGTTGCGAATTTTGCATTCTTTGCTATAATGATCGCAGAAAAAATGTCCCTGGAAAGGCTTTAGCATGAAGCAGATCAGCATCATCGGCTCCACCGGTTCTATTGGAACACAAACGCTGGACGTGATCCGCCGTCTCGGCGGATTTCGTGTCACGGCACTCGCCGCCCGGTCCAACGTGGAAAAAATCGAAGCTCAGGCGCGGGAATTTCACCCGCTTTTCGTCTGCCTTTACGATGAACGGGCTGCCGCCGAGTTAAGGCTCCGCCTTGCGGATACGGGCATCCGTGTGGCCGGCGGTGCGGCAGGGCTTGAAGAAGCCGCTGCCGGCGTTCCCGCCGATATCGTGTCGCTCTCGCTGCTCGGCATGATCGGGATCCGCCCGACGCTTTCCGCGATCCGTGCCGGCAGGGACTGCGCCTTTGCGAATAAAGAGACCCTTGTCTGCGCCGGTCATCTAATCATGCCGGCCGTGAAAGCCGCGGGTACCCGTTTTCTGCCGGTCGACAGCGAACACGGTGCGGTATTTCAGTGCCTGCAGGGCGAGGATCCCGCACGGATAAGCCGGCTGCTCATTACCGCCTCCGGCGGGCCCTACCGCGGAATGAAGAAAGAGTCGCTTGAGGGGATCACCCCGGCTGACGCCCTGAAGCATCCGAACTGGACCATGGGTGCAAAGATCACGGTTGATTCCTCAACTCTCGTCAATAAGGGGCTGGAGATCATGGAGGCCCACCACCTTTTCGGCATCCCATACGACCGGATCGAAGCCGTCATCCATCCGCAGAGCATCATCCATTCGATGGTGGAATTTACGGACGGCTCGGTGAAGGCGCAGCTCGCCTCCCCGGATATGCGGCTTCCGATCGAATATGCCCTGTACTATCCGGACCGCGGCCGGGCCGTCGCACCCCGTCTTGATTTCTGCAAGCTGCCGCCGCTCAGCTTCGAGGCGCCCGATCTCGTGAATTTTCCCGGTCTTGCTCTTGCCCTTGAAGCCGGCCGCACCGGCGGGACCATGCCGACCGTCTTTAATGCCGCCAATGAGTGGGCCGTCGTCAAATTCCTTGCGAGGGAGATCGGCTACCCGGATATCGCCCGCAGCATCGAAAAGGCAATGCACGCCCACGAGATCACGCCCGATCCCGATCTTGACGCCGTGCTCGCCGCGGAAAAATGGACGCGGGACTTTTTAGACCGCACGGCTTAAGGCCGCAGGCTATTCCTCAAGCAGTCCCTGATAAATATCCCGGCGGCTCACGCCGCGGTCCGAGGCCATGCGTTTCATGGCCTCTTTTTTGTCCATGCCCTGATCCAGATAAAAAGCAAGGTGCTCCTTAAGGCTCATTCCGCTCCAGCGCGCTCTGTTCTCCTCCGCCGCTTCCTGCTCGGAGAGCCCCTCCAGCACCAGCACATATTCCCCGCGCGGTTCGTTGACCGACCAGTATGCCTGCGCTTCCGGCAGGGTGGTCCAGACGGCTTCCTCGTGAAGCTTGGTCAGCTCGCGGCAGACACATATTTTTCTTTCGCCCAGGAGCTCCTGCAGCTGCTCCAGCGTCTTTACCAGCCGGTGCGGCGCCTCGTACAGGATGATCGTTCGGCGTTCGCGCCGCAGCGATTCCAACACGTCCTTCCTTTCCCGGCTCTCCCCGGGTAAAAAGCCTTCAAAAACAAAGCGTCTGGACGGAAAGCCCGATACGGAAAGTGCCGTCACCAGGGCACAGGCCCCGGGAAGAGAGGTGACCGGCACGCCTGCCTCGCGGCAGCGTCTGACCAGCACCTCTCCGGGGTCCGAGATCGACGGCGTGCCCGCATCGGTAATAAGCGCAATATTTTTACCCTCCAAAAGCAGGCCGATCAGCTCCTCCGCCTTCTCGTATTTGTTATGCTCATGGTAGCTCGTCAGCGGCGTGCTGATACCGTAATAGTCCAAAAGGCCCCGGCTGTGACGGGTGTCCTCCGCCGCGACCAGATCCGCGGATGACAGGGCTTCCTTCACCCGCTCCGTGATGTCGCCGCGGTTGCCGATCGGCGTCGCGCAGAGATACAGTGTTCCGCTCATGTCTCTTCCTCCCGTTCTTTCCGGCTCCGGGCGTCGTTTTCCCCGCAGGAGGCGGGGCCCATTTCCTCGTCCCTCTTCCGGTCTTTCCCATAATAGATCTCATATACCTCTGCGGTATACTTCCCGTCATTTCCGTACAGCTTAAGCGGCGGCAGGACTCGCAGCGACTTTCCTCCGCCGCGGACGCCGGAAACAAGAAGAAGCGAGGCCTCGTCTCTTTCGCGCGAATGGACAAATCGCAGCGTGCGCGGGGCGATGCCCTCCCTTTCCATGCCGGACAGGATCTCGGCAAGCCTCCCCGGGCGGTGGACCATATAGAAGCGGCCATGCGGCCTAAGGACCGCAGAGGCAGCCTTAAGCACGTCCTCCAGCGTACAGGCGATCTCATGCCGCGCCAGCGATCTTGCCCGGTTCGGGTTCGGCCGCCCTCTTCCCGTCTCCTGATAGGGGGGATTGGTGATGACCACGTCAAAGGACGCACTGCCAAAGAGCAAGCGGGCCTCTCGAAGATCTCCGCAGCAGACCTTCAGCCGTTTTTCCGCTTTGTTTAAGGCAAAATTCCTCCCGGCAAGAGCCGCTGCCGCCTCCTGCAGCTCCAGGCCCACGATCTCGCCTCCCTTTTCCCGCGCATCCAGAAGAAGCGGAATGATCCCGTTTCCCGTTCCCAGATCCAGCACGCGCTCCGTCCGCGAGGCCTCGGCAAAATCCGACAGCAGCACGGCATCCGCGCCAAAACAGAAAGCGTCCGGATCCTGCAGGATCCGGTATCCCTTTCTCCCCAGTTCATCCAGACGCAATTCCGGTTTGTTCATATCAATCCAGCTTGGAACCGTCTTTATCGCCCTTTTCCATGGCTTCCAGTTCCTCCATCTCCTTCAGCTCCTCGGCGCTCAGCCTCGGCCTTGCCTTCCGCCGGCTCTGGAAGCTGATCTCATCCACGCTCACGGTCCGGATATCCGTATCGTCATCCCCCGTGATCAGCACATCGACCAGCTGGCGCAGGACGTTGACGTCCTTAACGGTGCCCTTGACATTGCCGTCCTTTATCTGTACGATATCGCCGACGCCCGGCAGCCTGCTGTTCAGATACTCATACGTTTCTTCAAGTCGGATCGTAGCCA
>JAZRYN010000101.1:0-3453 GCA_045600745.1 Lachnospiraceae bacterium | reverse complement strand
CAGCTGAAGAAGCTGAAGGATGTTTCGGCCATCGATGATCCTGCAGCGCTTTCCGTCATTTATGAAGAGGAAAAGGACGCCGAGCTAATGACGCCGGAGGGGGAGACCTTTATCTTAAAGGAACAGTTTACCCCCGAGGCCTTTGCGGAGATCCGCTCTCAGACCGAGGAAGACGGAAAGATCAAAACCAATCCGGCTTATACCGATTATGTGGTACCCGCAAGGCAGGCTTATGCCCGCGGCGTTACGGCTTCCGAGCCGTGGACGCTCGTGCTGTTTATTCTGATCCTGCTGATCCTGCTGCTC
The DNA here is from genome assembly GCA_045600745.1 of Lachnospiraceae bacterium. GTDB lineage: Bacteria > Bacillota > Clostridia > Lachnospirales > Lachnospiraceae > UBA6987. The sequence goes on along the minus strand of JAZRYN010000101.1, from coordinate 3,147 downwards.
AGCATGTCTCTTTTCCGCAGCCCGGCGGTCGCACTGATGCCGGATGTGACCATCAAACCGCTTCGCTCCAAGGCCAATGCCGTCATCAATCTGATGGGGACGGCCGGAGGCATGCTTGTTCTCGGTCTGGGCATGGTATTTGCCACGGCGTCGGTCAAAAACTCCATGATGAGCTACATGATGTATTTCTCGGTCGTGGCAGGGATCATGCTGCTTTCCCTTCTCATTTTCCGGCTGACGGTCAAGGAACCCGAATGGGCGCGTGAAATGCGTGAGGACAGCGTCAAATACGGCATCGAGGAGACGGTGGACGCCGATGACAGCGCGGACAGAAGCCTTTCCCGGGAGGAGATCCATTCGCTGCTTTTCATTCTTGGCTCTATCGTGCTCTGGTTTTTCGGGTATAATGCGGTGACAAGCAAATATTCGGTCTATGCGACCAATATCCTGCATAAGGACTACAACCTGACGCTTATGATCGCGCAGGGAGCGGCGATCGTTTCCTACCTTCCCGTCGGCTTCATTGCCTCAAGGGTGGGCCGCAAAAAGACCATTCTCGCGGGCGTTGTCATGCTGACGCTTGCTTTCGGGGCGGCGGCCTTTATGAATGCCGGAAGTCCGACCATGCTGATGAATGTTTTCTTTGCCCTTGCCGGCATTGCCTGGGCGACCATTAACGTAAACTCCTTCCCGATGGTCGTGGAACTGGCAAGCGGCGGGAATATCGGCAAATATACGGGCTTTTACTACACGGCCTCCATGGCGGCGCAGGTAGCGACTCCCATGCTCAGCGGCTACCTTATGGACCGCTTCGGGATGCGGATCCTCTTCCCGTATGCGGCGGTCTTCGTTGCCTTTGCTTTCCTCACGATGCTGTTCGTGAAGCACGGCGACTCAAAGCCTGCCCCGAAGAAGGGCCTGGAAGCTCTCGAGGGAGCGGACGATTGATCTTAAGGCAAATTAAAGGATCGAAGGAAATAAAATGATTACTGTACGCGAGGTAATGTCGAAGAAGGACCAAAAGGAATTTCTTGATTTTCCGCTGCGGCTCTACCGGAACGAGCCGAATTTTGTCCCGCCGCTGTACGGAGACGAGAAGAAAATATTCCGTCCCGATTATGTCTATTATGATACCAGTGAAGCCGTCTATTTTCTTGCCGAGGAGGACGGAAAGACCGTCGGCCGTATTTCGGGCATCCTGCAGAAGGCAAGCAATGAAAAACGCGGGGAAAAGCGCATCCGCTTTACCCGCTTCGATTCGATCGACCGGCAGGAGGTCGCCGACGCCCTGTTTCAGGCAGTGGAAAACTGGGGAAGAGAAAAGGGCATGACCGAGATCTGCGGTCCGCTCGGCTTTTCCGATCTGGAACGCGAGGGCCTGCTTGTCGAGGGCTTCGAATACCTGGCGACTTTCGAAGAGCAGTACAATTACGAATACTACGGAAGACTTATCGAAAACTGCGGCTTCGTCAAGGAGATCGACTGGACCGAAAGCCGCTTAAGACCCGACCCGGCGTCTGTCGACGCCATGGACGCCGTTGCGGCAAGGCTGATGGAGCGCTACAAGCTCCACTACGGGCCGGCCAAAAATGTTAATGATTTTATCAACAAATATGCGGATAAGTTCTTTGAACTTGTAGACAAGAGCTACGCGAAGCTTTACGGGACCGTTGATTTTACCGAAGGCATGAAGAAGATGCTGATCGCTAATTTCAAGCTGATCGTAAGGCTTGAATATGTCAGCATCCTGCTGGATGAAAATGATGCCCCTGTTGCCATGGGCCTTTGCTTCCCGTCAATCGGCGGCGCCCTTGTCGGCTCGGGCGGACATCTGACGCCGCTTACGCTTATCCGGCTGTTAAGGGCGATCAATCATCCGAAAACCATTGACCTCGGCCTGATCGGCGTTGATCCGAGCTGGGCGAACCGGGGGGTAAGCGTCATCATCTGTTCCCTGATGAATCATATGATGAAGGATAAAGATCTGGAATATGCGGAAACCAATCTGAATCTGGAAGACAATTATGCGATAAACAACCAGTGGAAGCGCTTCAGACGGTTTATCCATAAGCGCCGCCGCTCGTACCGGAAACAGCTTTGACGCCGGCTGCGGGCAAGGCCGTATTAAGAAAACACCCTCCGGACGGCGAAAAGTTCGCCTATCTCCGGAGGGTATTTTGATGCTTTACGTGGCTTTGCCGTATAATTCGGCAACGGCTTTTTCGGCCTCCGCAAGGATTTTTTCTCTATCGAGCGTCAGATACTTACCGTCTTCATACAGGATCCTTCCGTCGGCCACGGTAAGCACCACATCGCTTCCCTGTGCGGAGTAGACGAGGATCTCGGCAGGGTCGAAAAGGGGATACATATGCGGCGCCTTCACCGAAACGGCGGCGATATCCGCTTTCATTCCGGCGGCAAGAACGCCGGTATCGTCACGCCCCTGTGCTCTGGCGCCGTTTATGGTCGCCATCGTCAGGACCTCGCGGGCGCTTAATGCCTGGGCGTCCTGTGTCTGGATGCGGGAAAGAAGAGCAGCCAGATGCATTTCTTCAAACATATTCAGATTATTGTTGCTCGCACAGCCGTCGGTTCCGAGGGCAGGGGCAAGGCCTTCATCGATCATCCTGCGGACCGGTGCGGCGCCGCTGGCAAGCTTCATGTTGCTGCTCGGACAGTGTACCGGTGTGACGCCGTATTCCTTCAGGATGCGAAGATCATTCTCGCTCAGCTCGACACAGTGCGCGGCATAGACCGGATTGTCGAAGGTCCCGCGGGCAGCGAAAAACTCCGGCGGGGTCTGCCCGTATTTTTCCCTGCAGGAGAGGACCTCGGCCTTTGTTTCGGACAGATGCAGATGGATGCGTCCGCCGCGCTTTTTCACCTCGCGGCTGAAGGCGGTAAGCGGCCCGGACTGATTGGTGTATTCGGAATGGATGGGGAATTCGATGCGGATCCTGCCGCCGCCCGCCATTTGACGATGCTCAAAGAGCGCGAAGGCTTCTTTGGCCCGATAGCTGTCGGTCAAGCTTTCCTCCGGGTCAAAGCAGAGAAAGGGCCGGCCGATGTTTAACTTCATTCCGCATTCCAGACACTGCGAAACAAGCACCTCCGGGTCGTTGTACATGTCGGTAAAGGAGGTGGTGC
>JAZRYN010000100.1:0-2035 GCA_045600745.1 Lachnospiraceae bacterium | reverse complement strand
CCCTGTCTCGTAAAGGCAACGGCCAGAAGCCTTGATGAGGGCGGCCGCACCGTGGGGCGTCTCGGCGCCTGCAACACCGTCGGCAGCATCATCGGCACCTTTCTTCCTACCTTTGTGACGATTCCCTCTGTCGGCACCTCGATCACCTTTTTAATATTTGCCGGTCTCCTGCTTATCATCGCGTTAAGCTTCTTCATCAGTGCAGGCATGAAAAAGCCCGGTCCCTATATCGCTGCGGGGCTTTTCCTGCTCTGCGTTTTCTTCGGCAGGAACAATTCCTTCGCCTTCTGGGAAAAGGATCTCGTCTACGAGGGCGAATCGGTCTACAACTATCTGCAGGTGCGGGAGGAGCCCGACAAGATGATCCTCTCCACCAACGTCCTTTTCGGCGTGCAGTCCGTAGCCATGAAGGAGGGCGGCCTGACCGGCCTGTATTACGATTACGCGCTTGCGGCACCGGTCATGACACAGAAAGAGGCGCCCTCGGTGCTTATCCTGGGCAACGGAACGGGGACCTTTGCCTCACAGTGCGCGGAGTATTTCCCGGGCGCGCAGATAGAGGGCGTCGAAATCGACGGAAAGATCACAAGGCTCGCCGAGGATTATTTCTCTCTGCCGGAGACGGTCTCCGTCACGGAATACGACGGCCGCGCTTTCATCCGAACGATCAAGGACAAATATGACGTGATCATGGTCGACGCCTACCAGGACATCACCATCCCCTTCCAGATGTCAACGACAGAATTCTTCACCCTTGTACGCGAGCACCTTACCGATGACGGCGTAATGGTCGTAAACCTCTCCATGCACTCCGACGGGGAGCTCTCCATCAATCACTATCTGTGCGACACCATTGCATCGGTCTTTCCCTTCACTGCGACCGCGGATGTTCCCCGTACCACGAACCGTGAGCTCTTTGCCTCGATAAATGCAGAGCCGGCCGCTCTGCTCGCAGACGGAATGAAGAAGCTTTCGGGCGCGGCAGCTTCCGACAGCAACAGCGCCGGTGCCTTATCGGAAGGCCCGGCCGAGCTGCGGGAAATGATGCAGACCGTCTCCTCGGCCCTTACCGCCTACAGCGGCAGCGGTCACATCCTGACCGACGACAAAGCCCCGGTCGAGGTCCTCGGCATGCGCATGATCGACAGGCTGATCAGCGACGAACTCGGTTATTTCAAAGATATTTTCGAAAATGAAGGCCTCGCCGGGCTGCTCAAGAGCTTGGGCATATAAGCCGGCCGATCCCGAAACAAAGACCGGCCTGTTTCTCCGGAACAAAAAGCAAAGAGAAAAAACAGCGCAGCCAACCCGATCGGAAAAGCCGAAATCCTTAACCGCTTTCCGGCTTCGGCGCATGCAAATCAAGGAGTTTTTCGGAATGTGATTTTGTCCGACATAACCCGATGCCTATTACGGATGCAGACAAAGCAGAAATTCCGTCAGGCTGATCACCTTCAGCATAAAAAAGCGAAGGCAGAGAGTGTGAAGCATAGAATAAGCTTATGAGACGATAATATGGATGACCTTAAACGGCATAAAACCGACAAACAAAAGAAGATTGAGCTGTACTTACGTCAAAAGAAGCTGCTTGAAGATTTTCTGGAACGCAGCGCAATATCGAAAGCTCAATTTGACAAGAGTCTTGGTGACTTGACAGAAAAAATGGGCATGCAGGAATACAGATAAAATAAAAACACAGTGGTGAATCGTTGGTTCCTCATCTTCGAGCTTTGTTTTGGCAAAAAGCAGACTTTTCCGTCTGTGTCTTTTTTGCTGCCTTTTTTTGCGGTTTAAGCAGGGAAGTTTTTATGAGAAGAACGCTTCTTCGTCAGCCGGAGGATCGGAACCGGGAGAAGAAACGACATTCAAAACATTGAACCAATATTGAACTTTGCGCCGTCAGGTTTGTTTTTGCGGCAAAATTCATTGTTTTCCTCCCAAAGTTCACCCTTGTCGACCCATTGTCCCCGATGTATAATCGGCTCATATTGAACTTTTATCAACAAGGAGTTTTGCCATGTCTGAACAAAGCTTT
>JAZRYN010000099.1:0-2019 GCA_045600745.1 Lachnospiraceae bacterium | reverse complement strand
AGCTTCCGGGGCGGACTCTGCGGAAGGGGCGGCAGACTCCTGCTTCAGAGCGGCGTCGGCCGGAGAGGCCTCTTGTTCTGACACATTGGGGTTGTCAATTTCGTTCATCTTGTTCTCCTTCTTCATCACTTCGGACAGCTTTGCAAAGTGCCCGATAAGCGCTGTTAAGCTTGATGGATTTTTGTATGAGATCCCCGGAAGGACCGGAGAGATCAGCACTTTCAAATTGCTGAGGGACGGCTCCGCCCAAAAAGATCAGGCGGTCATAAAAGGCGGCGAATTCACTGGTTTCATGCCCTACATAGAGGATGCTGCGGCCGCGTTTTTTCAGATCGAGGATCAGCTCGGTCAGCTCGTCGCGGTACGTAAGATCCAGTCCGGAACAGGGCTCGTCAAACAGCAGGTTGTCCGGATCGCCGAGCAGGGCACAGGCGATGCTGACTCTTTTTTTCGTTCCGCCCGACAGGGAAGAGACCTTCTTTTTCAGATAACGGCCGACGCCGAGAGGCAGCTCCTTCGGGACGGAAGCTCCGGCGAGGCCGGCAAAGAATCGGAGGTTGTCGGCAACGCTCATATCTTCAAAAAGAGCGGTGCCCTGAGGCACATAACCGATGCTGCCGTCAGCAGAGGCGCTGCCGGACGACGGCTTCAGCACGCCGGCGATCAGGCTCAGGGCCGTAGACTTACCGCTTCCGTTCGGTCCGGCAAGAACGACGCACTCTCCGGGGCGGACAGTGAAGCTAAGGCCCCTTAGAAGCGGCTTGCGGTTATAGGAAAAGGTCAGGCCTTGAGCGGTGAGCATAGTCCCTCCTGATAATTTTTCGCCTATTATAATCGATTGCCTTGTGGTTTGCAATGCCTCCCTGAGAAAAATCAAACACAGAGGCTTAAGCGGCAAGGCTTGCAGCAAAAAACGGATTGTGATATAAAGGTAAAGATCGGCAATAAGGGAAGGATCAATGATCATGTATGAAAGAGGGGCTCTTATCTATGAATAAACCTGTTGTTGCGGTCTTCTTCGGAGGCATGTCATCCGAACATGAGATCTCCTGCATTTCGGCGCAGACGGTTGCGGGCGGGCTCGATCGCGAAAAATATAATGTCGTGCTGGTCGGGATCACGAAAGAAGGCAAATGGCTTCTGGTAAAGGATCTTCCGGCGATGAAGAGCGGTGAATGGAGAAAGGGCCGGGAAACGGCGGTCCTTCTGCCTGATGCTGCGGAAAAATGCCTTTTGATCACGTCAGAAGACGGATCATGCCGCAAACAGCGAGTCGATGCGGCCTTCCCGGTGCTGCACGGCCGTTTCGGAGAGGACGGGACCATTCAGGGGCTGTTCGAGCTTGCCGGGATCCCTTATGTGGGCTGCGGCGTTGCCGCTTCTGCCGTCTGCATGGACAAGCTGTATGCCAAGGTCCTGGTGAACGAGCTCGGGATCGCGCAGGCCCGCTATGCGGCCTTTACCCATAAGGACCTTGAGCAGGGCGCGGAGGCGGTGATCGGAAAGATCGAAGCCCAGCTTCCCTATCCTGTTTTCGTCAAGCCGACAGACGGCGGTTCCAGTCAGGGCGTGAGCCGCGTGACAAAGCGGGAAGAGCTTCTTGAAGCGCTTAAGCTTGCGGCAGCCGAGGGCACCCGCGTCATGGTGGAGGAGGAGATCGTAGGCCGCGAAATCGAATGTGCGGTCCTGAGCACGCCCGAGGGGACGAAGGCCTCCGGCGTTGGCGAGATCAAGGCGGCGGCACAGTTCTATGATTTTGAGGCAAAATATTCCGATCCGGAGTCCAAGACCGATACGCATCCGGTATTTCCCGAGGGAAAAGAGGATGAAGTCCGAAGAGACGCCGTGCGCATTTTTGAAGCAGTGGGGGGCTACGGGCTTTCCCGCGTCGATTTCTTCCTCGAAAAAGGAACAGACCGCGTGGTCTTTAACGAGATCAATACGCTTCCGGGCTTTACCCCGATCAGTATGTACCCGATGCTTTGGGGAGAGGCGGGCATTCCTCTCGGCGAGCTGCTT
>JAZRYN010000098.1:0-11248 GCA_045600745.1 Lachnospiraceae bacterium | reverse complement strand
GAAGGCAAGAAGCGTTCCCTTGGCAAGCAGCGCAAAGGAGAATCTTTCCGGTGCAGCCGGGACGGCAAAGCCTTCCTCCTGCAGGGAACGGGGCTGTCCCTCCCTGCGTGCTTTTTTGCGGCCAAAAACCGTGAAAAGGATCATGATAATGATCAGAAGGCTGTACCAGGCAACGAAGCCGTTGCCGATAGTCATGCGGAAAAGTGTCATTTCCGGAAGCGGCAGCAGTCCCTGTCCGAGCTGGGTCATAAAGGGATAGGTAAAAGCCGCGATCAGAATGGTCACTGCCGCACCGCGGGCCCATGCCCTTCCGTGCTTGATGCCGTCCTTTGGCGGCAGCGGTACAACAAGTCCGCGGAAGAATTCCGTCTGAAGCAGAAGCGAAGCAAGCGGCATCATGGAGAGGATCGCAAAAAGTGCTGCGGCAAGCACCAGCCATTCCTTGGTCATTGCCGTCTGATCCGTTACCGCAAGCCCGGTCGGCAGATCGATTGCCTTGTCTATCCAGTCCAGCGCCGCAGCAAGACCGTTCCGGTCGTGAGTCGTCAGCCGGTGATTGGTATAGAGCAGCTCCATGCGGCGCGCCGTTCCGTCCGCAAACGAGCCGTAGGTCTTATTCCATTCCGCCTTATCCTCCGCGCCCAGGAAGGAAAGCCTGAGCGGCGAGGTGAGCTGCTTGTCGCCGACCGTATTTTCGTAGTCGCGGAAATAATTGAACTCATCCCATTTCGCCTGAAGCAGAAGCACGTTGTTAAAATAAATATCATTGCCGAAAATGGGGGACTTATCATAGACCGTATCCGCAAAAAGCTCGCCGCACTGCAGGACGGTCGCCTTCGGCGTGATATCCACGCCGCTTTCCGTTTTGACGCCGGAATAGACGGCAGAGACTGTCCAGGATGCCCAGGTGCCCATGGAATGGCCGCTGACGGCAAGCCTTGACGGATCGACCTGATCGAGCGTCGCTAACAGGGCATAGGCCGCTACGCCGCCCATGGAGCTGTCCTCCAGCGCGCTGCCGTCCGTTCCCTTTGAATAGCGGTCCTTGAAGAAGGTAAGGTTCGAGAAATTCGTCAGCAGCTTATAGCGCTTCGGGCCGTTGATGATCCTGAAGGTCCCATCCTCCTCACGGTCAAGACCGTAATTCACCTTGACGGTATGATCCGTCCAGCCGCGCAGCCGCATGCCCGGCTCCGTTTTGCCGTGTCCGAACTCATCAATGGCCAGGACGACCGCGCCGCGTCTTGCGAGCTCGATCGCATAAGCCGCGCAGGTCTCGTGATCGTTCTGATATCCGTGCAGAAGCAGAACGCCCGGCGCCTTGTTTGTTTCCGATGCGGCTGCCGGAGAATACAGCTTGTAGCTGATCCTGCCCTCGTCGGTCTCGATGCAGCCGTCCGTGACCCGTATCGTTCCGCCGCCTGTCTGGATGCGGTTTGCCGGGATCATGCACAAAAAGACGGCTGCCACGCAAATAACAAGGCCCATCCACGCCTTCGCGGTCTTTCCTTTCATTTGCCGGCCTCCTTGTAAATGTTTTTTATTTTTGTTAAATGTCATTTATTAAGTGATTGTTTCGTTGTCAAATTTTCCCGATATCGTCGATCTGCCAATCAATCGGTGTTTCCCCCTGCGCCTTAAGGAATGCGTTGGTCTTGCTGAAATGGCGGCAGCCGAAGAACCCCCGGTAAGCCGATAACGGGCTCGGATGAGGCGCCGTCAGCACCAGCTGCTTCGGGTTGTTAAGCAGCTCCGCCTTCTGCTGCGCGGGCCTGCCCCAAAGCAGATAGACGATCGGCCTGTCCTGCGCATTCAGGCAGCGGATCGAGGCGTCGGTAAACTCCTCCCAGCCGATCCCCCGGTGGGAATTTGCCGCATGGGCCCGCACCGTCAGCACGGTGTTCAGCAGGAACACGCCCTGCCTTGCCCATTTCATCAGATAACCGTTATCCGGAATATCGCAGCCACAGTCATCGTGCAGCTCCTGATAAATATTTTGAAGCGAGGGCGGGATCTCCACGCCCGGTCTGACCGAAAAACACATGCCGTGCGCCTGTCCCGGCTCATGGTAGGGGTCCTGCCCGAGGATCACCACCTTCACCCGTTCGAGCGGCGTTGCCTCGTAAGCGGAAAAGAGGTCCTCCGACGGCGGATAGATCATACGGGAAGCATATTCCCTCTGCACCGTTTCATATAATTTCCGGTAATAGGGCTTCCCGAATTCGCGGGCTAACGCCCTTTGCCATTCTCCCTGTATCGCCGCCACGCTTCATCCTCCTCACGATCAATAGTCTGCCGCAAGCCCTGCCGTATGGTCATAGAAATTCGCCGGCGCAAGACCCGCCAGACCGCTTAAGGACACATCCTGCCAGGCAGCGGGATTGACCTCGAGCGTGATATCCCTTCCGTAGGCGGACATGGCCTTTTCCAGAAGTTTTTCGCGGTTTTGCTTCTCCATCGCGGCCTTATTCACCGCCGTTGCCTCTTCCTCAAGGGCCGACAGGCACTGCACCAGCAAGTAATCATTTAACACCGTGATGACCGGGCTCCATTGGCCTTTTTTCAGGGAAAAGACCAGGGCGTCAAAGCTGTCCGGATAGATCCCCCTCACGATAGTCTCCTGACGAAGCGTCACGCCCTCGAGATCCTTGCCGGCTTCTGCCGCCGGGGTCCCGTTTTTCACCGTATCGAGCAGCGTCTGTGCGGCCGCCATGCCCTGAGAGCCGGGAACCGTAACGATCTGGATCCGTATTGCCCTTGCCTCCTCGTCGCTGATCTCGTCTGGGCCGCTGCCGAGCGTCTGCCGGTAAAAGATCTGTGCTCTGGCAAAGCGGGCATAGGCCTGCTCGCAAAGCTGTCTTGTCAGGCCGGTTTTTTCTATGGTCTCCTCATTCAGCTCGCGGAAAAAAGCATCCGCGGCCTTTTCCACCGCCGTCATCTCCGCTGCGCTCAGCTCGACGCCGTCAGCCTTCGCTGCACAGTCGCAGAGAAACAGGCACTCCAGATAGTCTAACATCGCCCTTTTGACATACGACTCAAAGCTGCCGTCCGAAAGCTCGACTGTCCAGATCTTATCTCCGTACTCACCGGCATAGATGCTGTGCTGCGACAGGAGAAAGATAGCCGCCTCCTGCCGGGAAAAGCGTTCCTCTCCGATCCGGAGCAGCGTGTCCTCGTTCATTTTTCCCCCGCTGCAGCCGCTCAGCATAAGCAGAGCCAGGATCAGACAGACAGCCTTCCGGAAATGTCTCATCGCGCCTCTCCCATCAGCTGCAGGAAGGCTGCGGTATTCTTCGCCGCATCGCCGTTAAAGACCGCCGAGCCGGCCACAAGAACGTTGGCGCCCGCCGCAATGATCTCTCCGGCGTTGGAAAGCTTTACGCCGCCGTCCACCTCAAGATCGACCGATTTTCCCGTCTTATCGATCATCGCCTTCGCCAGACGCAGCTTGTCCAGTGAATAGGGGATGAAGGACTGGCCGCCGAAGCCGGGATTCACACTCATGATCAGCAGCATATCGAGCTGCGGAAGGACCCATTCGATCTGGCTGAGCGGCGTTGCGGGATCGAGCGCGACGCCCGCCTTTCTGCCCAGATCGTGGATCCTCTGGATGCTTCGGTCGAGGTGACGGCAGGCCTCCGCGTGCACGGTGATGATATCCGCGCCGGCTTCGGCAAAATCCTCCAGATAGCGGTCCGGTTCCTCGATCATCAAATGGACGTCGAAGACCGCCCTTGACGAAGGACGAAGCGAGCGGATGACCGGAATGCCGAAGGAGATCGAAGGGACAAAAGCGCCGTCCATCACGTCGATATGGATATACGCGGCGCCGGCGCCTTCAGCCGCGGATACGGCATCTGCCAGATGACCAAAGTCCGCAGACAGAATCGAGGGAGCAAGTATGTTTTTCATAGGGTTCCTTTCTTAAAAGAGGGAAAACTTAATAGATCTTTCGGGAACGGATATCTTCCAGATTACGAAGGTAGCTGGCATAACGGCTCCCGGCGATCCTGCCCTCACGGACAGCCGTCTTCACGCCGCAGTCAGGCTCCTTGTCATGCAGGCAATCGGGAAAGCGGCAGGACTTCGCGGGGCCTTCGAATTCGGGATAATAGCGGCTGACTTCGCCTGCCTCTAAGGGCGGCGTGTCCAGGGAAGTAAAACCGGGGGTATCCAGAACGAAGCTGTTTTTTTCCAGAAAGAAGATCTCCGAATGGCGGGTCGTATGGCGGCCACGCCCTAGGCGCCCTGACAGCTCGCCGGTCTCCATGCCGGCTCCGGGGATCAGGGCGTTCAGCAGGGTGGATTTGCCCACGCCGCTCGCCCCGGCAAGCACCGTCGTTCTGCCCGTCAGGGCGGCCCGCAGCCCGGGCAGCCCTTCTCCGGTCAGGGCGCTGAAGATCAAGACCGGATAGGCGGTCTTTTCATATCGTCCGGCGATGCGTGCCGCTTCCTCCGGATTCTGATCGCATTTGCCGATACCGATCAGGACCGGCACCTCCTGCATCCCCATCCAGAGCAGGAAATTATCCAGCAGCAGCGGATGAAAAGCGGGCTTTCCGGCACTGACCAGGATCAGCGCCTGGTCCATATTGGCCACCGCCGGGCGTATCAGCTCGTTCTTTCGGGGCAGCAGCCTGTCGATGCGGCCTGTTCCTTCTTCCTCTTCGATAGGGGAAAATTCCACGTTGTCACCGACTAACGGCTTTTCCCCGCGGTTTCGGAAAATGCCCTTTGCCCGGCAGGTCAGCACGGTGCCGATTCCGTTATGGACGGTGTAGAAGCCGCCGATCCCCTTAATGATCTTTCCCTGCATAGTACTCCTGAATGTTCCGGTATAAAGCATGGAGGGCTCGGAGGCCCTCCCTGCAGCATATTTCTTACTCTTCCTTGGCGCTGATGTGGATCCAGATCGTCGATCCAGCGGCAAGCGCGGTATCTGCGGTGATATCGCCGTCATTTTCCGATGACGACAGCCAGCAGATCTGGCCCTTCGGATACGTGGAACGCGGTTCCGACTTGGTCTTCACCTCAAAACCGAGGGCGCTCAGCTCGGCCTTAGCCGTCTCGATATCCGTCCTTCCGTAATAGGAGCTCGGATCGATCTTTTTCGTCTCGCCCGGCTTCTCCTCCGGCTCTGTTTCTCCCGGTCCTTCGGGGGAGGCAGGCTCCGTCTCCGCTTCGGTCGTTTCTTCGGCCGTGCTGTAATGGAGATAGATCTCATCGCCCTTGTTGAAACGGTGGTCAGCCGTCCCTCCGTCCGAATCCCGGCTCATGGTCAGCCAGCAGATCTGACCGTTCGGAAAATCCGACTGCGGCTCCGGGACCGTGGTGACCTTTAATCCCAGCGACTGAAGCTCGTTGACCGCGGCGTCGATATCGCTGCGCCCCACGAACGAATTCGGGTCTATGGTGAAGGCCGCTCCCTGACTGAGGGTGAGGTAGATATCCGTTTCGAATTTCACGGAGCTGCCCTCCGCAAGATCGCCGTCAAAGGTGTATATCCGCGCGACCGTACCGGCAGGATATTTCTCGGAATAGACCATATTGGAATCCGTAAAGATATGCTCGAGGTCAAAACCGGCGTCGGCCAGTGCCGACCTCGCGTCCGTCTCGCTCTTTCCGAGCACCGACGGGACCGTGCCGTTCTCGGGTCCGCGGCTGATGACAAGCTTTAACAGCGTTCCCTTCTCTACGACCTGCCCCATTGCCGGCTCGGAATCGCAGACCAGTCCCTTGGGGACGCTGCTGTAGGCATAGCTGTACTGGTCCGAGACCTTAAAGGCCTTGCTCGTTAAAAGCTCTGTTGCTTCGGCTATGGATTTACCGGAGATCTCGTTCGGGATCATCAGGTCCGTGTCGGCCGGGATCGCCACCCACAGCATGATCTCCGTCTTTTCCGGCACCATCGTGCCTTCCTCATGAGACTGCTTAAAGACGGTAAATTCCGGATAGTCGCTCGTATTTTCCGTTTCAAAGGCGACCGTAAGATTCATGCTCTGCAGCAGCTCCTGCGCCTTCAGATAATCCTGACCGAGCACCGACGGGACCTCGACCTGCATAGGTGTTGACTCCTCTTCGGTCGTGTCAGCCTCGGTCGTCTCCGCCGTCTCGGTCGTCTCCGAAGACGTATCGGAGGTCGACGATCCTTTCGGTGAGGAAAGCATCCCGCAGGCACGGAAGGCGATGGCGATCATAACGATAAGGATCAGCATGGCGATACCGATCATAATATAATTCAGCGTTTTTTCGACCTTTTTTGCCTTGGCTTCCGCCGCCAGATCGGCTTCCGAAAGAAGATCCTTTTTCCTGACCGGCTCAGTATGGAGCTTCACCTTATCCGCCGGCGGCCGGCTCTCTTTTTTCGCTTCCAGCATGGCGGCCGCAGCTTTTGCATCGGTGCGTTCCTTCCGCCCCGCCGTTGCCAGGCGGATCTCCTCCGCTTCTTCCTTGTTCATGATCTTGGTCGCGCCGACCTCCGACATGGCCGGCATGATCACAAAGTCCACATAGGGCGTTGACAAAAGTCTCTTCAGGTCGTCCAGAAGCGCACTCATGCTGCGGTAGCGGTAATCCGGCTTTTTCTGCGTACATTTCAGAATGATCTTTTCCAGATTCGGGATGATATCCGGCTCGTATGTGCTGGGCGGGGTGATCGGCTCCTTGATGTGCTTGATCGCCACCTCCACGGTGGAGCCGCCCTCAAAGGGCACTCTTCCCGTCACCATTTCGTACAGCGTGATACCGAGGGAGTAAATGTCGCCCCTCTCGTCGCAGACGCCGCCTCTTGCCTGTTCGGGGGAAATATAATGGACGCTGCCGAGGGTATCGGCGCCGCTTGCCTGCATGTCATTGATGCGGGCAATGCCGAAGTCCGTGACCTTGATCTTCCCGTCACGGGAGACCATGATGTTCTGCGGCTTGACGTCGCGGTGGATGATGCCCTGCTCATGGGCCGCGTTCAGGCCGCGTGCCACCTGCATGGTCACCTGGACGGCATCGTGCTGCGACAGCTTGCCCTTCTTTTCGATATATTTCTTGAGGGTAAAGCCCTCCACTAACTCCATCACGATATAGTAGGTTCCGGACTGCTCGCCGACGTCATAGACGCTGACGACGTTCGGGTGGGACAGCCCGCCGGCGGCCTCCGCCTCACGGGAAAACTTTGCCACGATCCCCGGGTCGCTGCTGTATTCCTCTTTCAGGGTCTTCACGGCGACAAGCCGCTTCAGCGTCACGTCCTTTGCCTTGTAGACATAAGACATGCCGCCGGACCCGATTGCGCTGATGATTTCATAGCGACCGTTTAAGATCGTTCCTACCTTTAGCATGTTTCACCTCAAATATATGTCATACCGCTTTCGCGGTGATAAGTCATTCCTGCCTGGGCTGCGCCGCCAGATCGCCCGCTTCGACGTCGATCAGGATCAGCGTGATATTATCCCTGCCGCCGCTGTCCTTTGCTTCCTGCATAAGCCTTTCCGCAGCCCGGTCGGTATCCGGAAGCTCAGCAAGGACAGCCTCCATGACATTATCCTCCACCATGCCGGACAAGCCGTCCGAGCACAGAAGGAGCCGGCTGCCTGTCCTGAGCGGCACGCAGAAATAATCCGGCTCCACCGATGGGCTTATTCCCATGGCACGGGTGATAACGTTTTTATTGGCCGCATAAAACGGGTCGTCCTTCGTAAGCTTTCCTTCCGCCACCATCTCATCGACCAGCGAGTGATCGCGCGTCACCTGACGAAGTCCGCCGTCGTAGACATAAAGCCTTGAATCGCCGACGTTGACCACATGCGCACAACTTCCGGCGACGCCGACCATGATCAGCGTCGAGCCCATGCCCTGAAGCCGCCTGTCATCGCGGCTCTGCCGGTAGAGCGCCATGTTGGCGCTGTCTGCTGCGGAAAGCAGCAGTTCCGGGATCTTTTCCGTCTGTTCGCTCTTTCGGATAAGCTTCGGAATTTCAGAGACCACAAAGGCGGAGGCATATTCTCCTCCGACATGGCCGCCCATTCCGTCGGCAACAATAAACAGATTGTTCAGCTGTCCGACCGCACAGTCCCCGGCAAACAGGGAATCCTCGTTGTTTTCGCGAACGAGTCCGAGGTCGGTCAATGCGGAAAAGCGCATACTACTCTCCTTGTTCGGCCCTGACCTTCAGACGAAGCTGGCCGCAGGCACTGTCGATATCCGCGCCCATCTTCTTCCTAATAGTAACATTTATCCCCAGATTTTCAAGCCTTTTTTGGAAGCGCAGCGCGGCGGCTCTGCCCGGCGCCCGGAAGTCCCTCTCCCGGATCGGGTTGACCGGGATCAGATTGACGTGGGCGTTTTTGCCGTGCAGAAGCTCTGCCAGCTCCTCCGCGCAGGCGTCCGAATCATTGACGCCGCTTACCAGACTGTATTCATAGCTCATGCGGCGGCCGGTAGCGGCAAAATAGTCGTCGCAGGCAGCGATCGTCTCCTTCACGCCGTAGGAATTCGCCACCGGCATCATCGTGCGGCGCAGCGCATCGTTCGGTGCGTGGAGCGACAGAGCAAGCGTGATCTGCAGCCGCTCGCCGGCGAGCCTGCGGATCTGCGGCACCAGACCGCAGGTGGAGACGGTAATGTTCCGCTCACTCAGGTTTTTGCCCTTTTCATCCGTGATCAGCCGGATAAAACGCAGCAGATTGTCATAGTTGTCCAGAGGCTCCCCGCTGCCCATTACGACCACATGCGAGATCCTTTCTCCGGTGTCTTCCTCCATACGGAAGATCTGCTCCAGCATCTCGCCGGGCAGCAGATCCCGGGCAAGCCCCTCTAACGTCGAGGCGCAGAAGCGGCAGCCCATCCGGCAGCCGGCCTGTGAGGAAATGCAGGCGGTATTGCCGTAATCGTACGGCATGAAGACGGATTCGATCAGCAGTCCGTCCGGCAGGGCATAAACATATTTGCGGGTGCCGTCCTCGCGGGATATCAAAAGATGTGCCGTTTCCAGCAAGGAAAGGGAAAAGGAGGCGGCAAGCTTCGCTCTTAAGGCGGCGGGCAGGTTGCTCATCTCGGCAAAGGTCCTGGCCTTCTTTGCCTGCACCCAGTCAAAAAGCTGGGCGCCGCGGAAGGCCGGCTCGCCCATCTCCTTCATGGCCGCTGTTATTTCCTCTTTTGTCATTGAACGCAGATCATTCATCGGGTCTCTCCCAGATACTGATAAAAAAGCCATCGGAAACCGCCGAGGGAAGAAGCTGCAGGCCGTTTTCCCCGAGTCTTGCGGAAAACGCTTCCGGTACCGCTCCCGTAAGCGGCAGCGGTACGAGGCCGCTCTCTCTTATGCGGGCGGCATTGTCCCTGTTTTCCTCCTTCGTGACCGTGCAGGTGGAAAAGAGGAGCCGTCCGCCCGGTTTGACATAGCGGACCGCATTCTGCAGGATGCTTTGCTGCATCCCGGCAAGGCTCCGGATCTCTTCTTCCGTTATCCGCAGCAGGATCTCCGGCTTGCGCCCGATCACCCCGAGTCCGGAGCAGGGCAGATCCGCGATCACCAAATCAAAGGCTTCTTCCTTCTGCGGATCAAGGATAAGCGCATCGGCCTGCTGCGTGCGGATGTTCCGAAAGCCGTTTCGACGGATATTTTCCTCCAGCAGACGAAGCTTTTTCTGGGTCAGGTCGCAGGCAAGCACGCTTCCGTCCTCTCCGACAAGATCGGCGGCATGGAGCGTTTTGCTCCCGGGCGCCGCACACAGATCCAGAACGCTTGCCCCGCGGGGCGGTGCGGCAAGCCTGAGGGCGAGGATGCCGGAAAGGTCCTGCGGGACGGCAAGGCCGCAGGAGATGGCCTTTGTCTTTTCGAGAGGAAGGGCTTCGTCGCTTCTTTCCAGAAATAATGCTCCCGGGACCGGGGCGGGAAGCGCCGTCCAGCCGTCCTTTTCAAGAAGGCCGACGACCTCCTCCGTTCCGGCGCGGGAAAGATTGACCCGCAGCGTCAGTGGATTCCGGCCTGACCGGGCGGCAGCCGTTTTCCTGACGGTTTCCCGTCCGTATTCCCGTACCAGCTTCTCCCAGAGCCATTCGGGGAAGCCCGCCTGCGCCGCCTCAGGCAGCGTCTTCCAGTCCTCCTTTACGGATGCTGCGCGAAGAACGCCGTTCACGAAGCCGGTCAGGCCCTCATAGCCGCTCATCCGTACTAACTCCACGGAATCATGGATGGCCCGGTAGGGCTTGATGCGGTCAAGGTACAGCAGCTGATAAAAGCCGAGCCTGAGCGCACATCGGACCTTCGGTTTCATCTTCCGGACGGGGAGGCTGGCAAGCTCTTCGATACGCCGGTCCAATACAAGCTGCTTTTCCAGCGTGCCCCGCACAGATCCGGTGATGACGGCACGGTCCTTCGCCGTCAGCTCCGGGTGCCGGGCAAAAGTCTCCGCTGTTTTCAAATGGCTTTTCGCGCCCTCCTCGCTGACGGCATGAAGGATCTCAAAGGCAAGCCTTTCGGTCTTTGTCACCCCCACAGCTCGCCCTCCCTGACGGGGCTTCCGTTCAAAAATGCCTTTGCCTCCATTAATTTTTTCCCCTCCGGCTTAAGCGTTAAGAGACGGAGGGCGTCCCGTCCCGTCCCGATCAGCAGGCCCGATCGATCCGCCCTGAGGACGGTGCCGGGAGCCATGCCCTGCGGCAGCTCCTGTCTTATCACCTGCGCACTGCCGATGATCAGCTTTCTGCCTTCCCTCATGGTATAAGTCCCCGGCCAGGGAAGAAGGCCCCTGATCCGGCGGTCTATTTCCTCCGCAGGCCGTGACCAGTCGATCCTTGCCATTTCCTTTGTCAGCATACCGGCATAGCAGGTCGTTCCCTCCTGCGGGGTGCGCGAAAGCGTGCCGGCCCGAAGCTCTTCTATCGCTTCCGTGATCAGCCGCGCCCCGAGCAGAGAAAGCTTTTCCGACAGGGTGACCGCCGTCTCGTCTGCGGCAAGCGCTGTCTTTTCCTGAAGCAGAATATCGCCGGTATCGACGCCGGCGTCCATCTGCATGATCGTGACGCCGCTTTCCTTCTCTCCCGCAAGGATGACATGATTGATGGGAGAAGCCCCCCGGTACATCGGAAGAAGGGAAGCATGTACGTTAAAGCAGCCGAAAGTGGGAAGCGCCAAAATAGCCTGCGGCAGGATCTGTCCGAACGCCGCCACCACGCCGAGGTCGGCGCGGTATTTCCCCAGCTCGGCTATGACCTCCGGCTCGCGGATGCGCTCCGGCTGAATGACCGGGATGCC